>CAZUZZ010000075.1:0-2277 GCA_964625055.1 uncultured Bacteroides sp.
CTACTTCACCTTCATAAACATCTCAAGCATCTTCATCCATTACAAGCACTTTACTTGACCGGCTCACCACGCCGCCCTCTTTCCACAAAGAAGACGCATCCGGTGGAGAGCAGCAGCAATATCCCGCACCCCCACGGAGTAAAAAGCGCCTCCTGCACCGTCTGTAAGTGGGCGATGCCATACACAGCCAGATTCGCTACCGCATGAAAAAGAACGGGAAAGAAAAAGCTTCTCTGCCGTTCATACACATAAGCTATGAGGATACCCATGCAGGCACCATAAACGCCCTGCACCAGATTTCCGTGAAAAGCGCCGAAAAAAATGCCCGACACCACCATTCCAATGACCGGCCCGTAAAACCGACACAGGCGGTTATAGATGACGCCACGGAAGACCACTTCCTCCGCCAGTGGTGATACCAGTCCATAAAGAATGATTCCGATGCCGAAGGCCACACCGTACTGGCGATCAGCCACCTCCTGATAGGTCTGGGAAGAATCCGCAAATCCCGTCAGCGTCAATAAGATATTGAGTCCCAGAGAGGCAGAAAACGCCAGAAGGACCGTGGCAGAAACCATACTGACCCGTTTAGTCAATCCATTCTTGTTTGCAGACTGCCGCCTGTCAACCGAATCATTTCTCTCCGCCAGCTCTCTGCGAAGCATGGACGTAAGTGGCAGAATCCCCAGAAGCATACATATTCCACCGACCACACCGGTCACCGTTGCCGCATGAGCCATCGTCCACTGTCTATAACCTTCTCCCATTCTCTCCTGCAGTACGCTCTGTACAAAGGCAAAAATAAGATAGGCCGCATTGTAAGCGAGATAATATAACAAACAGGGAAACAGCACTGCCCATGCCTTCTGTAAAGAAGTCATATCCGCATTTTCCTGTATCTTCTTATCCTCCATTCCGGACTCCCTTTCCTACTGCTGCAACAATATCTTTCCCAATTCTTCCACTGTCTCTGCGATCATGTCCGCACCTGCTTTCTCGAGTTCCCCCGGCGCGGCATAGCCGTAGGCCACACCCACAGCTCCAATATGATACGCCTTTGCTGCCTCTATATCAAATTTGCGGTCTCCTACCATAGCTACCGCGTCGTAATTCTCCGGCATCAGCTGTCGCAGCGCCTCCTCCACGACATCCTCCTTCTTTGTACGCGTACCGTCCATCCCGCTGCCAACCACTACATCGAAGTATGGACGCAGTTCGAAATGCACCAGAATCTGTTCCACAAACTCCTGCGGCTTACTGGAAGCCACCGCCAGTTTTTTCCCCGAAGCCTTTAGGTCCGCTAAAAGTCTATCCATCCCCGGATAGACCTCATTCTCACACCATCCCGTCACCCTGAAGCGTTCCCTGTAGTATTCCGTCGCCTGCCATCCCTGTTCCTCATTAAACCCGTAAAACTCATGAAAGCTGTCTAAAAGCGGCGGCCCGATAAAAGGCGTAAGCTTATCGGCGTCCGGCTCCTCGATTCCCATTTTATGTAAGGCGTACTGCACACAGCCTGTGATTCCCTGTTTAGGGTCTGTCAGTGTACCGTCCAGATCAAACAAAATATAGTCGTACATTCTCTTCTCCTTTTATCATTTATCTTGTATTCCGCTATTCTCCTCCGCAGTCAAACCGTATCTGCTCCCCATAATACTCGATAAAACAGGCATTCGGCAAAAGCGCCGTATCCGGCTGCATATTCAACATATCATCCCGACCCATTAAGTCAATATAATACAATTCCGGCAGTTCTCCGAGAAAATCATAGCTTTCCACATTTCCCGTCGTCAGCTTCAAATACGCCAGCTGCCGACAGTTTCCCAATACGGAAAGATCTGTGACCGACTCCAGAGAATAGGTCTGCTCCATGCCTCCCCAGCCTCCATTCTTATGATCCCATCCGTACAGATACAACAGTCGCAGGTTTTTAAGTCTTCCTAAAAATGCTAAGTCTTTATTCTCTATTTTTACCTGCGCACTCTCTATTTCCAGACACAGCTCCCGCAGCCCGCTGATCTGGCCAATTGCGGAAAAATCAGTAATATCCGATTGTCGCAGATGAATGTCCAATCTATGCAGTCCGGTAAAATAACACAAATCGTCCAAAGTAGTCAATACCGACCGCTCACGCCCCGCACTGTTTTCCTCCTCAAACAAGACGGCGCTTCTACTTTTCTCATAACCGTTTAACTGCAGGAAAACCTCCTCGTCCTCCCGGTTCTCATATAAGCAGAGGCTCTCCACTCCGGAAAGATCCGCCGCTGTCATTGGCCG
>CAZUZZ010000075.1:2377-4153 GCA_964625055.1 uncultured Bacteroides sp.
TTCGCCTCCTCCAGATCCGCCTCACCGCATCTATCCAGATCGCAGACGGTGAACACCTCATTTTTCATGTTCTGATGACTGATCGGAAGGGTATCTCCGTAACCGTTCTGAGCCGTAAACACCTCGTTCTCGATTTCTCCCGTGTAGACAAGGACTGCCATAATAAGGTATTTGCTGCTGCCCCCGTCAAAGACAAATTGATAATAGCACAGATCGCAGACGTCTGTCACTTGATACCGCTCAAAACAAAAGTCTGATACCCGGTCACCGCATAGCCTCTCGCCGCAGTCTGTAACCTCCTTCTGAAACGCCTCCCAATGCCGATAAGGATCCTTCTTCCCCAGATCATTGCGGTACGTCATCATCGAAAAAATCTGATAGGGATAGCCATCCTCTTCCCACTCCCAGGCATCCGGTCCGCTCATGGTGCGTTCATGCATCACATCGTCATGGATATAATCCTGCATCCCCACATTCACATAAAAGCATTTCTCTAATTCCAGTTTTGTGCCAATCTGCAGAGTTTCCGGTGTATCGATCTGCTCTTTATTTTCCTCCCACAGTTTTTCGTATGATGTCCCGCTTCCGTAGTATTTTCGGGCAATCCCCCAAAGCGTATCTCCCGCCTGCACAGTATAATTCTCTGTATCTCCGCTCACAAATTCCAGATAATGATACGGCCTTGTCCCCCTGCCCTCCGGCTGTTCCGTTCGCAGCAGATAATCCTCGTCCACACCAAAGTAAGCCGCCGCCTGCATGGGACATATAAACAAGCCAAGCAAAACCACCGCCAAAAAACCGGCGCTGCCAAATACGGTTTTCCTCAGCAAAGCCTTTTTTGCCATATCACTCTCCATAAGAATCTCCTTGACAATTCTTTTTCAAAACTCTATAGTTAAAAAAGCAGGAAACCTGCCGCGGCAAGAGCCGCATAACTGAATAACTTGCTAGGGGAGCTTTCGCTGAGATTGAGCCGGGTGCATAGATACCCGGACTCTAACCCTCATCACCTGATGCGGTTAATACCGTCGTAGGGAAGCAATGAAAACGAAACTGTCGAAACGGCACGTTGCGTTTTCCCATCTCCCCTCCTTGTTTATTCTAAGACAAAGGAGGATTTTTTATGTTTTACAATGTAGTAGTCAACGATTGGGGCGAGACCACCTATGTCCCCACCACTCTGGGCAATGTGCTTTTGGCTGTGATTCTGATAGCACTCTTAGCCGCCGCCGTCTTTTTCGCAGGAAAATACGCAAAAGAGCAGCATCCAAACGACAACGATGCCGGTAAACGAAGCGGAAAACTCACTGCCAAGCAGCTCGTCTTCTGTGCCATGTCCATCGCGCTGGGCACCATTCTATCGGAGATCAAGATCATCGACTTCCCCTGGGGTGGTTCCACCACGCTGCTGTCCATGCTCGTCATTTGTCTTCCCGGTTACTTTTTCGGACTCGGGGCCGGACTGTTGACCGGTGTCGCCTACGGCATCCTGCAGCTTCTGGTCGATCCCTACGTTCTCTTCCCCATGCAGCTCGTAATGGATTATTTTCTTGCCTTTGGCGCCCTTGGTCTGTCGGGACTGTTCGCAAACGCAAAGCACGGACTTCTCAAAGGATATCTTGTAGGAATTCTCGGCCGCTATGTATTTGCGGTACTCTCCGGCTGGATTTTCTTCGCCGAATACGCCTGGGAAGGCTGGCCAGTCCTGCCTTACTCCCTGGTTTACAACGGCATCTATATCTTCGCTGAGGCGGCGATCACACTGGTGATTCTGGC
>CAZUZZ010000075.1:4253-7318 GCA_964625055.1 uncultured Bacteroides sp.
TATTTCCATCCGCGCATCCTACGCCGTCATAAACATCTCATAGGCGTTGATCGCCTGCTGCATACGGTAATTGCTGATATCGTTTCCGGTACTGCCGTTTCCTTCGTAAGCTGCCGTCTGCGCGCTCGCTGCAGTCTCTGTCTTCTCAAGCTGTATGGCATCAGCATTCTGCTCCCGGCCAAACTGTGCCGTCGCTGTCTCCGTCTGCTCTTTCTCACCTGCCTCTTCCTGCGCAGGCTTCATGATCCGGGCCGCGTTATTCCTGCCGCGCTGCATCTGCATGGCAAGCATATCCTGAAAATTAAGCGTCTGCCCCTTTTTCAGCGGATTCTCGTTCTCCGCCTCTGTGAGACCGCTGTAATCAATCTTTTTATCCAGCACATCATCCGAGATTCCGGATACCCGATTCATGCTCGCCGGGCTGATGGCATTCACATTATACACATAAGGTTGAAAACTGATCGCTCCGATTGTCATTTTGATCCTCTTTTCTTAACTACCTGTAACCTTTTGCATCTGTTTTTATGATATAACTACTGCACCAAATATGCAAGTCTAAATTTTCTTCCTCCGGCAGACCAGCCGGTATATCCCGAATCCGACCGCCGCTCCCAGACAGTTTAAGAGCAGGTCATCCACATCGAATGCGCCAAACCCGCTGAAAAGCTGAAACACTTCGATTCCCAGCACAAGCACAAAGGCATTTAAGAGCATGACCCAAAACCTCCCGCCCTCCTTTGCCACCAAGGGAAAAAGGAAACCAAAGGGAACAAAGACCAGCACATTGCCCGCCAGATTTTCCACACTATTCAGTTTGTACGCATAGTCTATATACATTTTTATGGTCTTAAAAGGCGTAAAATTCGCCGTGCCAAGTCCCCGCAGGATAACGCCCTTCCGCCATGAGACAGCGAGCATATGCAGCTGCTCATAAGGATATTTAAAAACGATGACCTTTAAAACAACCAAAATGTAGATAGCAAAAAGAAGTTTTGCAATATTTCTTTTTTGCACAGTCACTCTCCCTGCCGTCTATAGATCTCCTTCACTTCTCTCTCATACTCCTCCACCACCGTCATATCCTCAGGACGTATCCGGCGGAAGCGGTTAAAACCTGCCACCAGGATCCGCAGGCTCTGTCTGGTGGTATCAAAGACACCCTCCTCATAGAGATTGAGTAGAATGATCCCGATGGGCACTGCCAGGATCATTCCCAGCACGCCCGCTGCGCGGTATCCAATATAGAGCAAAAACAAAGTCGGTATGGCATCCATTCCAATGGAATCACCCACGATCTTGGGCTGGATCACCTGCCGCACCAACTGCCCGATGAGCCAGATCGCCAACAGTCCGAACATCATCTTGTAGTTTTTAGACAAACATTCTATCAGCGCCCAGGGCAGCATGACTGTCCCCGTGCCAAACACCGGTAAAAAATCAAGAACCGCGATGCCCAGCGCTACCAGAAAAGCAAAATCCACCTCCAGGATCATAAGCCCGATCACCAGAAGGATATAGATCCAGCACTCGATCTTAAATTGCGCCTTAAAATACCCGCCGATGGCTCTTCGGAAGCTCCTGCGGATCAGATCAAAGCGGTAGCGCACCGCATCCGGCACATATTTTTCCATCACTCCGGCCATATAGCTTTTATCCGCCACAAAGAAGTAGGCGGAGAGCAGACACATCACTACGCTCAGAAAAATGTCCGGAATCTGCTTCGCCACATTTCCTACCGCCTCAAAGGAAGGCGGCTCGCCCGCTCCCATGATCCCACTTACATAGTCTCCCATTTCCCGAAGAATATTATCCAGAGTCGCCTGCATATCTGCCGGCATCCTGTCGTAAATGCCCTGCAGATTTGCACCTACTATATTAAGTTCTCCTAAAATGCTGTTCCAGATATTGGGCAGCTCATTGATGAAATGGATGCCTTCTTTGACCAATTTAGTCATCAACAGATAGACCAGAAGGATCACCACCGCCAGCACGGCTATGATCACCACCGCAGAGGAGGCCTTTCGCCTGACCTTAAGCTTTGCCTCCAGAAAATGCACCACCGGGGATGCGATCAGGGAAATGATCCAGCCTACAATAAAGGGCATAAAGAACCAGATACACTTGGGCAGTAAAAAGATGCACAAAAGCACTACCGCCAGTGCCGTCAACAGATTCAACGTCACCTTCAAATAGAGTTTGACAGCCTTTCTCATCGTGTCCGGTCTCCTTTATCTCCTATCAAGCAAGCAAATTATCCAGTAGTTCATAAATCTCTTCCCTGCCCTGTTTATTCAGGGAGGAATAAGGTATGACAATCGTGTCATCTACTACGTCAAGTGTGTCACAAATCAGTTTTTTCTGCTTATCGATCTGACTGCGCTTGATCTTATCCAGTTTCGTAGCTATGATGATCGGCTGATAGCCCCGATCCAGGATCCAGTTGTACATGATCCTGTCATTCTCCGAGGGCGCGTGCCGGATATCAATAAGAAGGAACACCGCCAGGATCTTCTTCGACTGGTGCAGATAATCCTCTATCAGCTTACCCCACTGTGCCTTCACCTTCTCATTGGCCGTAGCATAGCCATAGCCCGGCAGATCCACAAAGTACATCTCATTGTTGATATTATAGTAATTGATAGTCTGGGTCTTCCCGGGAGAGGAACTGGTACGGGCCAATGATTTGCGGTTCATCAGGCCGTTGATCAGGGAAGATTTCCCCACATTACTCTTACCTGCAAAGGCGATCTCCGGCAGGCTGTTGTCCGGCAGCTTGCTGGTGATGCCGCACACCGTCTCCAAATTTACATTCTTTATAACCATTTTCTCACTCCAAACTGAGGCCTGCGTCCTCTCACAATCTCTCTGTCAGGATAGCAGGGCGTGCTGCGCCACTTCCTCCATTGTTTCCACGAAAAAGATCTCCAGCCCTTCCTTGATCTCTTCCGAAATTTCCTCTATGTCCTTCTCATTTTCCTTCGGTACAAGGACCGTTTTAACTTCCGCCATCTTCGCCGCCAGAATCTTCTCCTTCAGACCGCCGATGGGAAGCACCCGGCCTCTTA
>CAZUZZ010000076.1:0-7154 GCA_964625055.1 uncultured Bacteroides sp.
CAAAGACTTTAAATATCCGATTCAGAAACGGCTGGTGAAAAGGGATCGCCGGACATTGATTGCGGAGCTTGTGGTGACTGTGCTGCTGGCGGTATCCATCTGTGTGCTCTATCTGACTGTGGGAGCATATATGAACAGTCTTACAGGCGGCTACGCTTATGAGATGGTGGAGGTTTATGGCGGCAGATACATTGGAAATGTCTTTCTGGTTCTGACAGAGGTGACATTCTGTACGCTTTTTGTGTTCACTATGATTACTTTTTTCAGCCTGAAAAAAAACTATCGGCTGGCTGTGGACATTGGGCTGCTGACCGACCAGATTCTTTCGGTGCGGGAAGGAAATCTGACACAGGAACTGATCTTGCCGGAGGAGACGGACTTAAAAGAGGCGGTCGACAACCTGAACGGGATACAGAAGGGCATGGAGACAGCACTTGCGGAGCGCATGAAGAGCGAACGCATGAAGGTGGAGCTGGTGACCAATGTGTCGCATGATATCAAGACGCCGCTGACCTCCATCATCAGCTATGTGGAACTTTTGCGGCAGGAAGAGGAACTGCCCCAGTATGTGAAAGAATATATCCAGATCTTAGGGGAAAAGTCGGAGCGGCTTCGCAGCATTGTGCAGGATGTGTTCGAGGTGAGCAAAGCTGCCTCCGGGCAGCTTCCGATCAAGATGGAAGTTCTGGATATGGGAAAACTCCTGCGACAGACTTTGGCGGATATGAATGGGCAGATTGAGGAGAGTTCTCTTATCATGAGAGCAGTCATCCCGCAGACACCGGTATTTGTGCAGGCGGATGGACAGAGGCTTTACCGGGTATTTCAGAATTTGCTGCAGAACGCGCTGCGCTATTCATTGGAAGGCTCCAGGGTTTATCTGACACTCACAGAAGAGGACGGGGAGGTAGTTGTCCGAATCAAGAATACTTCCAGTGTGGAGCTTGCTGATGATAAGGACTTTACCGAGCGCTTCGTACGCGGTGACGAGAGCCGCACGGACGGCGGCAGCGGTCTGGGACTCTCCATCGCAAAGAGCTTTACGGAGGCCTGTGGCGGGAACTTTCTGGTGGAGACCAATGCGGATCTGTTTACTGTGACGGTGAGCTTTATGATAAGCAGGCAGGAGCCGATGGCTGACAGCACTGTGCTGAGTGTACGAAATCCCGTTTAAAAATATTGTTGACAGAAAGCAATAATCTTTATAATATAAAATTATCAGAGAAATTCTAACAGATGTGCGATCTGCACGTTCAAGACAGTTTCTGTCGGATTTTTCTTTTATACTGACAACTGAAAATACGGCAGAAACTGAAACGTGCATCTGTGAAAGATATGCTTTCTTTTCTGCCGGGATAAAGGGAGGAGGAAGCATGGCAAAAGGATATGCATGGAGACGGAGGAAGTTTTGGAGATTCGGACGGAGGGAAAGGATACAGAGAAATGTGAAGGACAGGCTGTTCCGATTTCTGTTTGAGGAGGACCGCGAGGCGCTTTTACAGTTGTACAATGCTTTAAATGGGACGGATTATCGGGAAGCTTCACAGCTTGAAATCGTGACGATTGACAGTGCAGTTTACGTGGTGATGAAAAACGATCTTGCTTTTGTACTTTCAGGCACATTGAATATGTATGAGCACCAGAGTACTTACAGCCCGAATCTTCCGGTGCGGTTTTTAATTTATCTTGCGCAGGAATATCAGATGGTCATTGAACGGGCGCAGGAGAGTATATATGGGACCGGGCTGATCTCGCTGCCGACGCCGAAGTGTGTGGTGTTCTATAATGGACAGAAAGATGTGCCTGAACGGCAAACGCTCAATCTTTCAGATGCGTTTACAGATAAGCAGCACAAGTCGGACGTGGAACTGACTGTTCAAATGTACAACATCAATTATGGATATAATAGAGAATTGATGGAAAAATGCAGAAGGTTAGGAGAATATTCTGAGTTTGTAAATGTGCTGAGAAAGTTTACAGATGGAAGAAGCGATAAGAGGGAAGCGCTTTCTGAGGCGGTAGATTATTGCATTGGAAACGGGATATTGGAGGATGTTTTGAGGAAAAGGCGATCGCAGGTTCTTGGTATGTTATTGGAAGAATTTGATGTGGAAAAGTATGAGAGAACACTCCGGAAAGAAGGCAGAGAAGAGGGCAGGGAAGAAGGTATTCGCTGCATAGTTGAGGTATTACAGGAAGCCGGGCAGACGAGAGAGTTCGTCATAGATAAGATTGTGGAGAAATATGCTCTTTTGCAGACTGAGGCGGAGGAGAAAACGGAACAGTATTGGAAATAGACAGGAGCCATTACGGTTCCTGTCTTTCTGCCTTCGTGAACATCAGTCCGAAGGTGCCGATACCGCAGTTGCTAGAAACGGTGGCCGACGCCTTCTGCAGGACAATCTTGTCAAATTTGATATACTGTTCCACCAGCGCCAGGACTTCATCGATCTGCTTCACACTGCAGCCCGCATAGGTGACGAAGAGAAGTCTTGAGTCGATGGTCTTGGGGTGTTTAAATAAAGTTTTCACATACTGTCTGTTCATATGGTGTACATTGCCGGTTGCGATCTGCCATAGCTTCAGCTTGTTTTTGGACATAGACAGGATCGGATGCAGGTTTAACAGGCTGCAGAGCTTGTGGACGCCGCCGCCGACCTTGCCGTTGCGGTAAAGAGTCGCTGTACTCGGCACCAGAAAGTTGGAAAAGACCTGTTCCCTGTGGGTCTCCAGAGCCTGGCAGATTTCTTCTACGCTCTTGCCCTCCTCCGCCAACATCGCTGCATAGAGCACCATGAGGCCGTGTCCGCTGCTGATATGTCCGGTGTCCACCACGGTGACATTGTCGAAGGCTTTGGCGGCCTGGGTGGCATTGGGATAAGCGCCGCTCAGATCAACGGTAGCGGTGAGATGAATGACGTGCTCTGCTTCCGTCAGTGTCTCCGCGAAGAAATACTCATAGGCGGACGGCTCCGCCGTGGAGGAGTGGGCTGTGTTGCCCTCCGTCTGCAGATAGGCGAGCAGGCTGTCCGAGGATATCTCGAAGAGGTCGCAGAAGCGGCCCTCCTTCGTGTGCACATAGCAGTACATGAGGCGGATCTGGTAACGGTCTAAGAGATCCTGGGGCAGATCGCAGATGCAGTCTGCCGTGATGGCGATCTTTCGTTTCCGGGCATTGCTGATCTGGTTGATGCCCTCCATCTCCTCGGTCTCTGTGTCGGAGGAAGCTGCCGTGTATTCGATGAGGTTAGTGGGCAGATATTTTAACAGGGTTGCCTCCAGAAGGGGCGCGCTGATAGGTTTCGCCATATACCCGTCGAAGCCCATATCCTGATAGATCTGCTCTGCACCGGTCATAACGTTGGCGGTCAGGGCGATCACGGGAGTCTTCTGGCAGAAGCCCTTGGCCTGACTGCGCACGGCCTGCAGAGTGGCCTGTCCATCCATCCCTGGCATCATGTGATCCATCAGAATGACATGATAGGCGTTCTCCGCCGTTTTTTTCAGACATTCCTTGCCGCTCTCGGCGGTATCTATATGCACCTTCGTCTCCCGTAAGAGCTTCGTCACTACCATCAGATTCATGGTATTGTCGTCCACCACCAGAATATGGGCATCCGGAGCCAGGAAAGTCTGCTTATAGCGTTCCCGCTGGTTTAACTGCTTTTGCGCCGCAAAATTGATGATGCCGATGGGCCTTGCGTTGACGATGCGCTGCTGCAATTCTATGGTAAAGACGGAACCTTTGTGATAAACGCTGTCCACCGTGATCTTGCCGCCCATCATTTCTATGAGCTGCTTGGAGATGGAGAGGCCAAGTCCCGTACCCTCGATGCTGCGGTTGTCTGTCTCATCCACCCGCTTGAAGGAACTGAAGAGATCCTCCAGGCTTTCCTTGCGGATGCCCATGCCGGTGTCCTCTACGGAAATGCGCAGGAGAATCTGGTCAGCACTAAGTCTTTCTCCTTTGGCGCTCAGAGTGACGGAACCGGAGCTTGTATATTTGACTGCATTGGTCAACATATTGGTGATCACCTGTTTGATCCTAACTTCGTCGCCGTAGAGCATGGATGGGATCTCCGGATCGATGGCGACTTTGAACTCCAGATCCTTCTGATGAGCCCGGATCCAGATTAGATTCACCAGATCGCTGAACATGGCGCTGATCTCATATTGTGCCGGTACGATCTCCATTTTGCCGGATTCCAGCTTGGAGAGATCCAGAATGTCGTTTATGGTGGTGAGCAGCATTTTGCTGGCGTTCTGAATATTGATGGCGTTTTCCGCAATCTCATCGGAGATATCCTCTCGGAGGATCATCTCGTTTAATCCGATGATGGTGTTGATGGGCGTGCGAATCTCGTGGCTCATGTTGGCAAAGAAGGTGTCCTTGGAGCGGGCGATCTGCTCCGTCTCCTTCTGCTGCTGCTCTGCCAGCTGCTTTTCCTGCTCGTAAGTCTTTGCCTGTATCTTTAGGAGGATACCGATAAAAAAGCTCACACAGATCAGTGCGATATAGGAGTCGGAAAAGCTGTAGAAGCGGGTGGAATCAGGTACGTATTCCGGGCGATAGTAGGCCACCAGGTAGGTTCCCAGAAAGGAGAGGAGGGAAAGGGTGATGGCGAACAGAAAGGAACGCCCCTCAAATAAAAGAAAAATGTAAACTACCCCCAGTACGAGCCAGACAGGCATACCGCTCTGCGTACCGCCGCTCGTAATAAAAAGCAGCGGGAAGAAGATCATGTTGGTGCCGATCGCGAGGAGCCAGGAAGCCATTTTGCTGTTATGCTGTCTAAGTGTTATCCGGATGGAAAGGCCGGAGATCACACATATGGGCAGTAATGCATATAAAACTCTGGGATTAGCGCCCAAAATGACCAGAACGATGCCGATCAGAGAAGAAGCGAGCGCAAGGAGCATCACCATTCGGTTGATGAGCTCTTTAAATTCAAGCTGCCTGGGAAACAGAGTTTGAAAAAAGTGTCGGATATTATTGCGCATACGTTATTTTTCCATCCTTTCCAGAACTTCGGCGGCACCGAGAAAATCAAAATCAGCGGCCAGTTCCCTTATCTGCTTTACGCTCTCTTTGACAGAGGGCTTTTGTCCGGGTAACTGTTCCAGCTGATCCAGAAGCTCGGTCAGTCCCTCGCTTTCAAAAGCCGACAGCCGCTCGCTGATCCGATCAAGCAGCTCTGTCAGAGTCGCTCTGTCGGTGTCAGCCGTTTCAGTGGGAGCGGCGTCGTCTTGCGGTGCAGCGTTCTGCTGCTGCAGTTCGGCTTGGCTCTTTGAGGAAGTCTCATTCGCCTTGCTGGCAGCGTCAGGGTAGACAAAGAGGTTATTGTCCAGAGCCTCCAGCAGTTTATCATGGTTTTCCATCATAGCCTCATGGTGCGCTAAGATGTAATCAATCCGGTTTTCTTTGCCGGCCATTTCCAGTCCCCTGGCCATCTCCGATAGTTCGCCGGCGCCGACAGCTTTGGCATTGCCTTTCAGTGCATGGACGGAGATAACATAATTTTTCCAGTCATGCTCCTTAAAGAAGTGGGACAGATGATCCCGGCGCTTTTGTCCCTCGGAATGGAAGATAGCGATGATCTCCTTAAACCCTTCCTCGTCGCCGCAGTAGGCAATGGCCTGCTCCAGGCTGATGCCCGCGCGGGACAGCTTTTGTTTTGCTCTGGAGATAACGGTTTTGTCTGCAGAGACGGCAGTATCGGAAGCCGCAGGAGCAGAAGACTGGGGCAGGGGAATGGGTGTCTGGTCAGCCCCAACAGCGGGGGCCGCCTCGTCCTCATCCACGACGATCTGCATCTGGGAGGGGATATAGCGGCGCAAAATGCGCTCCAGTACACTAAGTTCTATAGGCTTGGCAATAAAGTCGTTAAAGCCTTCCGCCATGAACATCTCTCTGGCGCCGCCGATGGCGTTGGCGGTAAAGGCGATAACGGGAAGCGACTGATAGTAGAGACCGGGCTTTTGCCGGATCTTATGCAATGTCTCCACACCATCCATCTCCGGCATCATGTGATCTAAGAAAACGCAGTCGAAATCCGGTGTGTTCAGCTTTTCCAGAGCTTCCTGTCCGCTGCTTGCCATGCTTACTTTAAGCCGGTAGGGCAAAAGAAGTCTGGCCATAACCTTTAGATTCATGGCATTGTCATCCACCACAAGCACCTTGGCCTGCGGAGCAATAAATTTGTTATGTAAACTAATATGCTGTTCCTCACCTATCAGAAGTTTCTGACCGTTAAAGACTGCGGCGATGGACAGTATGGTGAAAGGCTTATAGATGCGCAGCATATTGCCCTGCACCAGGATCTCCTGATCGTAGTCCAGTATGAGCACCACGGTACGTTTTGTGGCAAGCTCTTCGAAGAAGGGCCGGTCTTCACGGTATTCTTCCCAGCCGATGAAGATGTGGGAGTAGTCCTCGCGCTCGATCCGGCGTTTCAGCTCATCCAGATTCCGGCAGATGCGGAAGGGGATACCGAACTGGCTGACCATATGGTGGATGCAGTTTTCATAGCCTTCCCGCACCAGAGTGTATTCATATTTTTCCATGTTGACGTAGTAGGCCGCAAAGAGATGCTTCTTATCCTTGATGGAGACAATGGGCGTCTCGTCCAGAACTTTTTGCGGGATCGTAAATTGAAATTCACTGCCGGAGCCGGGGGTGCTGTTCACGGTGATGAAGCCGCCCATGCTGCGGACCAGAGCCTGCGTGATGGCAAGCCCAAGCCCCACGCCGCCTTCCTCGCGGTTTCGCTTGGAGTTGACCTGGCTGAAGCTGGTAAAGATCTTTTCCATATCGGCGCGGCTGATACCGATACCGGAATCTTTCACGCTGACATGGAGATTGATGCCGTACTCCTCCTTGCGGCTGCTGATCCGCAGGATGACGCCGCCCTCCTTTGTGAATTTAATGGCGTTGCCTAAAAGATTCATGACGATCCGGCGGAATTTTTGTTCGTCGCCCAAAAGGTTGCTGGGCAGATCGGCGTCGCAGTCCACGATCAGGTCCAGATGCTTGCCGTTATCCATAGTGGTCGCCATATTGATGATATCGGTGATGGTGGAAGTAATGTTGTAGCTCTCCTCCGCCAGGTCCATCTTACCGGTCTCTAACTCGGAGAAGTCCAGAATATTGCTTA
>CAZUZZ010000077.1:0-3396 GCA_964625055.1 uncultured Bacteroides sp.
TATATTATCACACTATTTGAGGATTTTCAATGTGTTTAGATACAATTCATCTGCAATTCGTGCAAATTGTATTAAATTTCCAAACATTCTGTACACTTTGCCCTATTACTCTGCCTTCTCTTTCGGCATATCCTTGACAAAACCGCACTCCTCGTCGGAGCAGACAAGCTTATTGCCCTTTTGCAGCATGATAGAGCCGCAGCGGTCGCACTTTTCATCCACGGGTCTTTGCCATACCATGAAATCACAGTCCGGATTATCGATACAGCCGTAATACTTCCGGCCCTTCTTGGTCTTTTTCAGGACAATGTCCTTGCCGCACTTGGGGCAGGCCACGCCGATCTTCTCAAAATAGGGCTTGGTGTTGCGGCAGTCCGGAAAACCCGGGCAGGCCAGAAATCTGCCATGAGGTCCATACTTGATCACCATCTGCCTTCCGCAGAGCTCGCAGAACTCATCGGAAAGCTCATCCGCGATCTCCACCTCTTCCAGCTCCTTTTCCGCCTTCTCCACCGCTTCCTGTAAGTCGGGATAGAAGTTCGCCACCACCGTCTTCCATTTCACGCTGCCTTCCTCCACGCCGTCCAAAAGCGCTTCCATGGTGGCGGTAAAGTTTACGTCCACAATGGAGGGAAACGCCTCCCGCATCATATTGTTCACGACCTCGCCCAGCTCAGTCACATAGAGGTTCTTGTTCTCCTTCACGATATAGCGTCTGGCAAGGATCGTCGTGATGGTGGGCGCATAGGTACTGGGCCGTCCGATCCCCAGCTCCTCCATCGCACGCACCAGAGACGCCTCCGTATAGTGGGGCGCCGGCTGCGTGAAATGCTGTTTCTCTTCCAGGTTGAGCAGAGAAAGTTTCGAGTCCTCCTCAATCCCCCGGATCAGGGTATTACTCTCCTCCTTGTCGTCCTCCTGTGTGTAGACACTCATAAAGCCGTCAAACTTGAGCTTGGATGCCGCCACGGTAAACCGGTGCTCCCCGGCGTCTATCTTCACCGACGTAGTCTCATACTGGGCCGCCGCCATACGACTGGCCGCAAACCGCTTCCAGATCAGCTGATACAGCCGGAACTGATCTCTGGACAGAGATTCCTTGATATCCAGAGGCATTCTGCTTATGTCGGTGGGTCGGATCGCCTCGTGGGCGTCCTGTATCTTCTGATTCGATCTTCTCTCCTGTGAGGCTTCCGCCGCATAGGCTTCCCCATATTTTTCCAGAATAAATTCGCGTGCCGCCGTCTCTGCTTCCTCAGAGACTCTTGTGGAATCCGTACGCAGATAGGAAATAATACCCGTAACGCCGCTTCCCTTGATCTCCACGCCCTCGTAGAGCTGCTGTGCCAGCCGCATGGTCTTCTGTGTCGAGAAGTTCAGCACCTTGCTGGCCTCCTGCTGGAGGGTGGATGTGGTAAAAGGCAGAGGCGCTTTCTTGATCCGCTCACCCGTCTTTACGCTGCTGACCTGATAGGAAACGCCGGAAAGCTCCTTTTTCAGAGCCTCCATCTCCTCTCTTGACGCGATGGTACGCTTCTCCTTCGCAGTGCCGTAATACTTTGCCACCAGAGGCTTTTTCTCCCCCTCTATCTGCAGGTGGGCATCTAACGTCCAGTATTCCTCCGGGATGAAGGCATTGATCTCCTCCTCCCTGTCGCAGATGATCCGAAGCGCCACCGACTGCACACGGCCGGCGCTTAAGCCTCTCTTCACCTTCGCCCACAATACGGGTGATATCTTATATCCCACCATGCGGTCCAGACATCTTCTCGCCTGCTGGGCATCCACCAGATCCATGTTGATCTCTCTGGCATTCTTTAAGGATTCCTTTACCGCCGTCTTTGTGATCTCGTTGAAGGTGATACGGTACACCTTCTTATTTTCCAGCTTCAGCGCGGCGAGCAGATGCCACGAGATCGCCTCTCCCTCGCGGTCCGGGTCGGTAGCCAGATAGACCTTCTCCGCCTTTTTCACTTCCTTGCGCAGATTCGCCAGAATGTCTCCCTTTCCCCGGATCGTGATGTAGCGCGGCTCAAAGTCATGCTCCACATCGATGCCCAGAACACTTCTGGGCAGATCCCGCACGTGTCCCTGACTGGCCGCCACCTCATAGTTGGCACCCAAAAATTTTTTTACTGTTTTCACCTTCGCAGGTGACTCCACGATCACCAAATATTTAGCCATAGCAATTCCCCTATTCGCCGAATACTTATTAACGTGCTACACTATACACCAAATTGTAAACGGTTGCAAGGGAAAATTTATTCTTACTTACCTATTTAAAGATTTTTCCAGTCTCTCCATGATCCTGCCATATTTTTTTTCATATCTTGCATCGTCCCCGGCTTCTTTGTATTCGTTCAGCTCCTCCAGATCTTCTTTAATCGCCTCCACAAAGTCCTTATATTGATTGTCCGTCATTCCCACGGTCTCCATTACCTCCATACTATTTCTACTCCCTCCCTTCGAATTTCCTGCCTTAAGATGATTATATGTAACACAGGAAACCCGGTCAAGGCGTTCACACGTATTCTTCGATGTTCATTATTTCATAATCCGCATAAAATAACTGCCGCCCACCTGCCCCGCGTATCCGCCCGCACACAGCTCCAGAAGCTCCCTGAACAGAATCGGCAGAGTGATTGTTTTTCCGTATTTTTCCTCATATCTGTGCAGCAATTCCTGCGTTGGGAGAGGATTGACATCCAGAACTTCCCACAGTTCTCTTCCTATACCCTCCAGAAAGATAAGCCTGCCCTGCACCGGCTCTGTCCGCTCCCCGCCTTTTCCTGCGGCCCCTTCCAGAAATTCTTCCAAAAAAAGCTCCGGCGTGGTAACCATTCCCGCCCCCTGTCGGATCAGTCGATTACAGCCGCCACTCAAAGGATCCGTTGCGCGGCCCGGCAGTGCGTAAACATCTCTCCCCTGCTCAAGCGCCATATCCACTGTGATCAGCGTGCCGCTCTTCTCTCTTGCCTCCACCACGAGTACCGCGTCACAAAGACCGCTGATAATGCGGTTCCTGGGCGGGAAAAGGAACGCTTTCGGCTCGGTTCCCGGCGGATATTCGGAACATATTCCGCCGTCAGCCAGCAGCCGTTCATATAATTCTCTATTTTCCCGCGGGTAACAAAAATCAACGCCGCATCCCAGAACCCCCAGCGAATACCCCCCTTCCTTCAACACGGCGCTCTGTCCGATGCCATCAATTCCACGTGCCATACCGCTGATCACCTGTATGCCCGCCTTTGCGAATGACGCCCCAAACTGCTCCGCCATATATCTGCCATACGAAGTACAATCCCTTGCACCGATCAGCGCCACCGCCCTTTTCCCCCTCTGCGGAAGCTTTCCGGCATAGTAGAGGACATACGGCTTATCGGGAATCTGAGAAAG
>CAZUZZ010000077.1:3496-7122 GCA_964625055.1 uncultured Bacteroides sp.
CGTTTCACATCTCCGGCTGCCATATCCGCATTAAAATGAAGCCCTGTACCGGCAAATCTGTGTACTTGTCTCTCTCTGGCCGCCAGCACCCGCTCCCTGATCCGGGCACTGCTCTCCTCTTTTCTTTTTACCGTCAGGTCCGCAAAGGCCATAGGCAGCGCCTCCACACAGATATCCATGCGGTCCAGGATCGGCCCCGACACTCTGTTCAGATACCGCTTCACCTCGTAGGGCGTGCAGCGGCACCGGCTCCTGTCAGGATAGAATCCGCAGGGACAGGGATTCATGGCGCCCACCAGCATAAAATCCGCCGGATAGACATAGCTGCCGCTGTTTCTGGCGATCTGCACCTGTCTGTCCTCCAGAGGCTGTCTTAAAATATCCAGCGTCTCTCTCTTAAATTCCGGCAGTTCATCCAGAAAGAGCACACCTCTGTGCGCCAGACTGATCACGCCCGGCATGGGTATGCGCCCGCCTCCCGCCAGGGCGCGGCCCGTGATGGTATGATGGGGATTCAGGAAAGGTCTCGTCCTTCTCAGAGAATCGGCTGAATTAAGCAGGCCGGAAATACTGTAGATCACCGCTACTTCCATCCCCTCCTCCGGGGACAGAGGCGGCAGGATCGACGGAATCCGCCTGGCCAGCATGGTCTTACCGGAGCCGGGCGCACCGATGAGAAGCAGGTTGTGGAATCCGGCCGCCGCCACCTCCGCCGCCCGCTTCGGGCCATGCTGCCCGTTGATATCCGCAAAATCCGGCATAGACTCCGCCGTTTTTTCCTCCTGCACCACCACAGGCTCGTCCCACTCCTGCGGACTCCTCTCTTTTCCGGACAGGACAGCAAGCGCCTCTCCGATATCTCTCACGCCCACGACATCCATCTCCCGGACAAGCGCCCCCTCCCAGGCATTCCCGGCAGGCAGAAGACATCTCTCAATCCCCTTCTCCACCGCCTCCCGCACAATGGGCAGCACGCCCTTTACGGGCTTCAGCTCCCCCGAAAGACCGAGTTCTCCTAAAAGCAGCGTATCCCGCACTGCCTCCTGAGAAAGTTTTCCCAGGGCGATCATAATCCCCACCGCCACGGGCAGATCAAACATGGTGCCGTTTTTCGGAAGATCTGCCGGAGACAGGTTGACATTGATGCACAGGGGCGGCAGCTTGATCCCCACATTCTTAAGCGCCACCTTCACCCGCTCTCTGGCCTCCCGCACCTCGGATCCCGGCAGACCTACGATCTGGAAGCACGGCAGACCCTGAGAGACATCCACCTCTACCTGGATCAAATGGCTGCAGATACCATAAACGGCTCCTGATGTAGTTGTACTGAGCAAAGACATTCCCTCCTCTTTCTGTTCATCATTGCATTACACGTGTTATTGGTCGGAATTCTGTGGCGAAACGCCTAAAAGAACTGAAATAAGAATATTCAGAAAGTTCCGATGAGTTCATTATGCGCCAAGTAATGTGGCTTTGTCAAGAAAAAAAGCGAAAAGGGAAAGACTGTGAAAGCCTTTCCCTTTTGAATATTGTTGTAACTATTTTGAATTACTCCAGCAGGAACATCTGGGCACGATTCAGGGACACGCTATCCATACTCAACGCCTCCACACTCTGCCCCGCCCTCGTATAGCGGTTCGTGAGCAGCACACAGATCTCCGACGTCTCATCGTCTCCGTTCTGCAGAGCCGCCAGAGGCGCTTTGATGCGGTACACCTTACCCGGAACAAGACCTTCCGTCACCTCTACCAGACGATTGTTCTCCACCGCCCAGACAGGACTCGGAAACTCCGTGTAATCGGCTGTATTGATCCCGCCATCCGGCAGCAAAAGCGATGTATCAGCGCCTGCGCCCGCATTCTTATAATAGAGAGAAAGCTGCGTGGTCTTATCGCGGGCAATATTGTTATCCGTGAACCGGAAATACACATCCACCGTGTCACCCAGAATACCACCCTTTGCGTCTCCCTCCTGCTTGAAGGCCACGTCATAGGGAACGGTGACACTCTCCACCTTGGTCACGCCGTTAAAGCCCGCCACGATGGAAACCTGCGATTTATGCACACCAGCATTGTAAGCCGCCATCAGTGCGTTCACGAAGATCCTGCACTCGTCTATACCGGCTCCATCCGGCGTCGCCCCGGTTTTCCTGTCATATGTGTAGGGATACTGCGACTGTCCCACATACACCACATTTCCCTTGCTGTATACATAGTAGTTGTTCTGTCCGTCGCGCGGCGACACACTGTATCCGCCTTCATAATCCGCATCGATCAGAGTAAACCATGCCGTCGCATAAGGCTGCCCTATATCCCTGACCGTTCCGATATCCAGCAGATAGTCAGGCATCGAAACCTCCGTACCGACAAGACTGGCTGTCTCACCGATCTCATACGGCCATCTGGCGATCGAGCCGTCATTGACGCGATCCACAAGCAAATCTGCTTTCCTGTTAAACATACCTGCAAGAATACCCTCATAACGGAATTTGGTATCACTCTGCAGACCCAGTTTTCCGTAAGTCTGTTCGTCTCTCTGTCCCAGAACTGCCGCCGGTATGCCAAGCCTTCCCTTATCCGTCGATGCGCCCGCAGAGGACACCAGTATGCTTCCTCCCGCGGTGATATAATCGTTTACGGCTGTCGTCACCGCATCTCCGGGATTTCCGCTCTCACCGAAGCCCAGTACCACCACATCCCACAGGGCAAGATAGTTCGCATTCTTGGAGAGCCGGTCCGTCAAGACACTGGGCGTGACTGTCTCGATCTTCCAGTTCATGTTTAAGCTTGCTTCCGCTCCCCGCAGATAATGAGCCAGCATGGATTCATCTATCTTATCATACTGCTCCTGGAAATTCGCCGCAGTATTATTCGTATCGTCAAGAACCTGCAGCACCCGGACCTTTTCCTCACCGCCGCCGCTTATGGTAAAGCATCCCTGTGTCGCAGCGCGCCGATATCTGTTATCCGCATCTGTCACTTCCAGTTTCCACGGCACAATGCCAAAACTGATCTCATTGAAATCAACGCTGACTTTGCCGCCGTCCGCTGTGTCTTCATACAGGTATTCGGTTATCTCCTCCTCCGGTGCATAGACACCGTCGTAATTCAGATCAAGATACAGATGTCTTTCCAGACTTCCCCTGTAGGTCTTATCCTCTCCCATCCTGTCACTTGTAATGCGGTATTCGATCGTACCCCGGAGAACGCCCTCCATCTCTGGCACAGATTCCGTCCTGATCATATCGGAAGCTATCTCCTCGGAAGCATCCCCATCATTCTGTCCATCTTCCCAAAGTTCGATCCTCGGCCGCTGAGCGTTTAACTGCATCGCAAACATTGCGCTGCTGTGTACATCCTCGATGGTATAGATACCAACGCTCTTCTCGTCATCCTCATCCGACCGATCCATGGAGATCGCTTCTTTGAGGAAAGCATACATCTGTGAATCGGAGGCGATATAGTCCGTATTGATATCCTCTTCATCCGCCTTTTGGGCACTCCTGCCCTCAAAGCACTCATTCTCCACCACGATCGGATAACCTGCCCGCAGATAGTCTAAGAGCGCCTCTTTTTTCTGCTCCGTGATATCGTTCGCATCGTATCTGGCGCCGCCGCCCGCTACGC
>CAZUZZ010000078.1:0-7088 GCA_964625055.1 uncultured Bacteroides sp.
AAGCCGCTTGTAGGTGAGAAGAACCTGTCCCTCACCGTCGTTCACCTTGAGCACCTTTACCTCCATGGTATCGCCCGGCTTCGCGATGGTTGTCAAATCAACATTGGGTTCGTTTGTATATTCATGTCTGGTGAGAACACCGTCTGACTTATATCCGATGTTGAGAATGATCTCTTCCGGCTTTACATCAATAACAGTACCTTCAACAACCTCTCCTGTGTGTATTGTTTTAAAAGACTCGTCTAACATTTGTTCAAAAGTTAATTCTGACATAATTTTGAACCTCCTCGATAATATTGTTTGGGGTCGAAGCCCCTGCTGTAATACCCACCAGTCGGACAGATTTAGGTAATTGTAAATGCAAGTCGTCGAGTGTCTGTATATAGTAGGTCATTTCACACTCCTGCCTGCAAATCTCATAGAGTTTTCTTGTGTTAGAACTATGATTCCCACCTATAACTATCATTACATCGACCCGAGCCGCAAGTTCTCTGGCCTCGGCCTGTCGCACTTCCGTAGCGTTACATACAGTATTCACAACACTAACATTGTAACCTTTTTCCCCGAAAATTTCAACCACATCTTGAAATTTCTTGTAGTTAAATGTCGTTTGGGAAACGATACAGAGTTCCTGCCCTTCCCGGCAGGTAAACTTTTCCGCTTCCTCCTCGGTTCCGATCACATAGGTCTCGGCATCAGACCATCCCCGGGTTCCCTCCACTTCGGGGTGTCCTTCATTGCCCACGATCACAATGATTTTTCCTGCCCCACTCTCCTTCTCCACGATATTGTGGATCCTTTTGACAAAAGGGCAGGTGGCATCCACCACCTCTAAGCCCAGTTCCTTCAGCTTTTCGCAGACAGTTCTCTCCACCCCATGGGAACGGATGATCACGGTGCCCTTCTCCTCCTCGGACAGCTTTTCGGCTTCTTCAAGACCTGAGAGTACTCTTACGCCTTTTTCCTGCAGCTCCCGGACCACCTCTTCGTTATGTATGATAGAGCCATAGGTATAAATGGGCCGCCCGCTCTCCTGCCTTGCCTCTATCTGCTCATAAACGGTATCCACCGCCCGTTTGACACCGAAACAGAAACCCGCGTGTTCTGCAAGGATCACTTCCATCTTCTTATTCCTCCTTATCGCAGAGAGCAATCACAGCTTCCACTACCTCATCTATCGTCATATGGGAAGAATCTAAAAGCACAGCGTCCTCCGCCTGCTTTAGAGGCGATATCTCCCTGGTCATATCCTGTCTGTCCCGCTCTACAATATCCTTCTCTATGGTATCCAGATCGCAGGTCTCTCCCTTTTCCGTCAGTTCTCTGTATCGGCGCAGCGCCCTCTCGTGGCTGTCCGCAGTCAGATATACCTTCACCTGGGCATTCGGCAGCACACAGGTACCGATATCTCTGCCGTCCATGACCACATCCTTATCCGCCGCCAGCTTCTGCTGCAGCTGCGTCAATTTCCGGCGCACATTGGGATTCGGGCTGCTGACGGAAGCCATCCTGCCCACCTCCTCCGTGCGGATAAAGCCGTTCACATTTTCACCGTTCAGATACACCACCTGCTCGCCATTCTCGTAGCCGATGGTAATATCCGCATTCTCGCACTTCTCGTCAATCTGCTCCGGCGTCGCCTGCTCTCTGATCAGATACAGAGCCATGGCACGGTACATAGCCCCCGTATCCACATAGATGTATCCCTTCTTAGCCGCTATCTTTTTCGCGATCGTACTCTTTCCTGCTCCCGCAGGCCCGTCTATTGCAATATTAAAGCTCATCTTCATTCTCCTTTCCGTTATCTCTGCATCCCATCCCGGCCAGATACCCCGTAGACCAGGCGATCTGCAGATTAAATCCTCCCGTCAATGCATCCAGATCCAAAATCTCTCCTGCAAAATAAAGTCCCCGCACTATCTTGGATTCCATGGTGGACGGATTGACCTCCTTTACAGCCACACCGCCCTGAGTGATCACAGCCTCCTCAAAGCCACGTTTTCCCTGCACCTGCATAGTAAACTGCTTCGTGAGCTCCGCAAGGCATCTGCGCTCCTGTCTGGTAATCTCATGCACCTTCTTTTCCGGGTCGATCCCCGTCCTCTCTATCATAACAGGAATCAGCTTGGCGGGATAGAGACCACCCAGCGCATTTTTAAACTGTCTGTTTACATTTTCCTCAAAATCCCGCAAAATTCTCTTATCCAGCTGCTCCGGCTCCAGCGCCGGCTTCAGATCCACCGTCAGCCACACATCTGCCGGATCTTTGGCCTTCCCGTAGTAACTGCTGGCCGACAAAACCAAGGGCCCGCTCACGCCAAAGTGAGTAAATAGCATCTCCCCAAAGCCCTGATAGAGCTTCTTTTTCCCACAGGTCATCACAAGGGACACATTCTTTAAAGATAACCCCTGTAATCTTTTGCACCAGTCCTCCCGGATCTCCAATGGCACCAGTGCCGGCACACACTCTTTTACCTTATGTCCCAGTTCCTGTGCCATACGATGTCCGTCGCCCGAAGAGCCGGTCATCCGATAAGACAGCCCGCCCGTAGCCAGAATAACGCTCCCGGCCGGAATCTCACTGCCATCAGACAGACGCACTCCCGTCACCTGCCCCTCCGCTGTCAGGATTGAACGCACCGCACTGCCAAGCCGTATCTGTACCCCTCTCTCCCGAAGAAGCCTCTGAAGCGCCGCCGTCACATCCGAGGCATGGTCAGAGACCGGGAATACCCGTTCTCCCCGTTCCACTTTTAAAGAACAGTTGTTTTCTTTCAGGAGTTCCATAAAACGATTGTTATCAAATTCGTGGAAAGCGATGTATAAAAACTTGGGATTGCTCACAATATTTTCAAAAAGCTTGTCCCGGCTGCAGGCATTGGTCACATTACAGCGGCCTTTTCCTGTTATGTACAGCTTTTTCCCGAGTTTTTCATTTTTCTCTAATAAAATAACAGGGCGTCCGTTTTCTGCCGCCGCGGCCGCCGCCATCATACCCGCCGCGCCGCCGCCGATCACGACCGCCTGCTCTCTTGCCACATCCATCTTCTTTTTTACTCCGATCTCTTGCGGAGCGGATAATTCAACATCGGCTCCTCGTCGATGAAATTAATCTCGTCATTGAGATATACCTGATAATTGTTCCAGGCCTCTTCCAGATTTTTCAGATTATCCTTCACTTCCTCCGGCTGTTTCAGACACATGGCGACCACCAGCGCATTGATCATACTGAGCGGCGCCACCAGGGAATCCACGATGGACACCATATCGCTTCTGGCAAACAGGTTGCAGGAGGAATACAGATTCATCGGGGAATGTACGGAATCCGTGACAGCGATCACCTTGGCGTTCCTGTCGTTGGCAAACTCCATCGCCTTGAGAGTTCTCATGGAATACCGCGGAAAGCTGATCCCTACAAAGGCATCTCCCTCGTCAATGCGAATCATCTGCTCAAAAGTTTCCGAAACACTTGTTGTTTTTAAAAGCACCACATTACCACGAATCATATTCAAGTAAAACTGCAGAAAATCCGCCAGCGGCTCACAGCTTCTGACGCCCATAATATAGACCGTCTTCGCCTCCAGAATGATATCCACCGCCGTCTCAAAAGCCGTCGGATCCAGATTGTGGATCGTATCCTGGATCTTTTCGATATCCGCCTGCAGGACAGAGTTTAATATCTCTGACTGACTGCTTTTGCCGTACTTCGCACCAATCTTCTGTACGGAATTGATCTTATTCTGTACCCAGTATTCCAAATCTCTCTGAAATTCCGGATAGCCGTTATAGCCGATGAACATGGCATAGCGCACCACGGTGGACTCACTGACGCCCACCGTATCTCCCAGCTTCGCGGCAGTCATAAACACCGCCTGATCATAGTGATCGTAGATAAAAGCCGAGATTGCCTTCTGTCCCTTGCTCATCTTCCCATAATACTCATTGATTCTGGTTATGATGTCATAACGATTCTCTATTGCCATGGTAGAAGAAACCTCTTTAAATATTCTGGAATGCGTTATAGGACTCTTCCAAAAGCTTAATGGTGTCCTCTTCCTGCAGATCATAGTCTCCCGTTAACGTCATACAAGCAGCGCCGTGGATAAAGATCCACATCTTCATAAACATACCGCTGGGATCCTTACAGCCAAAAATCTTTGCGCTGTTGATTTCCTTCACAACGGAACCGTTTTTACCGTTCAGCATATCATAAAGACTCTTGCCGTGACGGTTCTCCGATAAGAATAACAGCCGGAATAAATTCTGTTCCTCCTGGGAAAAGCGAATATAGGCAAGCCCCAGATTGACAAAGGGCGTGTTATTCAATTTCGGAAATTCCTCGTAGTAGGTGCTGAAGAACTCCATCGCCTTTATAAAAAGATCCTCTCCCAGTTCCTCCATGTTCTTATAAACGCGAAAGATCGGCTGGGTAGAACATCCCGCCCGCGCCGCAAGAGTTCTCGCGCTCACCTGACCGAAGCCTTCTGTACGCGCCATTTCAAAGGCCGCGTTCAATATGTCGTTTTTTGTGATCGACTCTTTTCTTGCCATAAGAATGTACCTCTCTTGTAACCTTTTTTCTGCACCTTTTTTGGTAACGTATGTTATTATAATATATTATGTAACCTGCGTCAACCCCTTTTTTAGAAAAAAGCAAAGTTTGTCAAAAAAAGTACTTTTATATGTAAACAGCTGGAGATAAAAACAGCCCCACGAAAGTAAACTTTCGGGAGCTGTTATTATGATTTCTCTCTATCCTATACTTAGACGGGGTAAACACCGTTTTTGGTATCAGCCTGGGTCATATCTACTTTCTCCTGCTGTGCCTGACGGTACTTGAAGAAGTCGATAGCAACCTGCGGGAACAGTGCGTAGGACAGTACGTCCTCATCCTGCTGTTTCCACTCTTTCATCTCTGCTTCCAAACCTGCAAGCTCCGGCTCAACGTGCCCGGTTGCTTCAGCGGAACGAGCGGTAGAACGCGGCTCCCCAGGAATAACCTTGTCAATCACTTCCTGGCTCATAGGCTTAACCGTCTGCCCATAATTACCACGAAGCAGATCCTTGAACTCTCCTGTTGCCATCTTATATCTCTCGCCCATCAGTACATTAAATACTGCCTGCGTACCGACAATCTGTGAGGAAGGCGTAACCAGAGGCGGCTCACCGCAATCCTTACGAACTCTCGGGATCTCTTCCAGCACATCCTGATATTTATCCTCTGCCTTCTGCTCTTTCAGCTGGCTTACCATGTTAGACAGCATACCGCCGGGAACCTGATAACGCAGTGTATTGATGTTAACGCCAAGTACCTTAGTGCTCATCAGACCGGATTCAATACACTCCTCACGATAAGGACGGAAGTAATCCGCGATCTGCGCCAGAATTTCCTGATCATATCCGGTATCGTACTCTGTTCCCTTAAAGGTCTCTACCATAACCTCTGTCGCCGGCTGTGAAGTACCCAGTGCAAACGGAGAGATCGCACAGTCGATCACATCCACGCCTGCCTCAACAGCCTTCAAATAGGTCATGCTTGCCACACCGGAAGTATAGTGAGTATGCAGCTGGATCGGAAGCTTTGTGCTCTCCTTCAATGTCTTTACAAGCTCCGCCGCTTTGTAGGGAACGAGCAGACCCGCCATATCCTTGATACAGATGGAATCAGCACCCATTTCTTCAATCTTCTTTGCCATATCAGCCCAATACTCTAATGTATAGGCATCTCCAAGCGTATAGGAAAGCGCGATCTGAGACTCTCCTCTGCCCTCCTGCTTCTTGATCTTGTTGGTTGCGTCTACCGCCGCCTGCAGGTTACGGATATCGTTCAAGCAGTCAAAAATTCTGATGACATCGATACCATTTGCAATAGATTTTTCAACAAAGGAGTACACCACATCATCCGCATAAGGTCTGTATCCTAAAATGTTCTGACCTCTGAATAACATCTGTAACTTGGTATTCTTAAAGCCATCTCTTAACTTTCTGAGTCTCTCCCACGGATCCTCTTTCAGGAAACGAAGAGACGCATCGAAGGTAGCGCCGCCCCAGCACTCTACTGCATGGTAGCCGACTTTATCCATTGTCTCTACGATTGGAAGCATTTTCTCGGTAGGCATTCTGGTCGCGATCAGAGACTGATGTGCGTCACGAAGAACGGTTTCCATGATTCCAACCGGCTTTTTAATCTGTTCTGCCATTATATTGTCCTCCTAATTTATTATTCTTAGAATACTCCGAACACTGCCATGAAGGTACCGGCAGCAACTGCCGTACCGATAACGCCTGCTACGTTAGGTCCCATAGCGTGCATCAGCAGGAAGTTGGTGGGATCATATTCCGCACCTACCTTCTGTGACACTCTGGCCGCCATAGGCACCGCAGACACACCGGCGGAACCGATCAGCGGATTCACCTTGCCCTTGGTAGCCACACACATCAGCTTGCCGAAGAGTACGCCTGCCGCTGTACCAACCGCAAAGGCGACGAGTCCCAAAAAGACAATCTTGATAGTATCCCAGTTCAGGAACGCTTCCGCGCTGGTGGTCGCACCTACGGAAGTGCCCAGAATGATGACCACAATGTACATCAGCGCATTTGACGCCGTATCCGTCAACTGTCTCACCACGCCACACTCCCTGAACAGGTTACCTAACATCAGCATACCGACAAGGGGCGCTGTGGTGGGAAGGATCAGAGATACCACGATGGTTACCACGATGGGGAAGAGTATCTTCTCCAGCTTGCTGACAGGACGAAGCTGCCCCATCTTGATCTTTCTCTCCTTCTCCGTGGTGAAAAGCTTCATAATGGGCGGCTGAATGATCGGAACAAGCGCCATATAGGAATAGGCCGCCACTGCGATCGGCCCCAGCAATGTGGTCTGTCCAAGCTTACCTGCCAGGAAAATGGATGTCGGGCCGTCCGCACCGCCGATGATGGAGATGGCCGCCGCTGCCTTATCATTAAAGCCAAGTGCAATCGCACCAAAATACGCGGTAAAAATACCAAACTGTGCCGCCGCACCCAAAAGGAAACTCTTCGGATTCGCAATGAGCGGACCAAAGTCCGTCATGGCGCCCACACCC
>CAZUZZ010000079.1:0-2214 GCA_964625055.1 uncultured Bacteroides sp.
AAGTAGCCTGGATAGCTTCCTGTACGTTAGAAGCGGGCTTGGAGATATCGCAGCCGTAAGAAGCAGCCATCTCTTTCATCAACTTCAGAGCTACCATCTGCTCGGAGATCTCCTCGCGAAGACGGATCACATCGTCAGTCATAACACGTCCGGTGGAATCCTTCTGTGCCTGTTTGTCCTCGATCAGTCTGTCGATACCGTACAGAGCCACACGTCTGTAGTCACCGATGATACGGCCGCGGCCATAAGCATCCGGAAGACCTGTAATGATGTGGGAAGAACGGCAAGCTCTCATCTCAGCATTGTATGCATCGAAGCAGCCTGCGTTATGTGTTTTTCTGTGGGTAGAGAAGAACTCGCTGATCTCAGGATCTACCTCATAACCATTGTCAGAGCAAGCTTTCTCAGCCATTCTGATACCGCCGTAAGGCTGTAAGGAACGCTTGAAAGGTTTGTCGGTCTGGAAACCTACGATGGTCTCCTTGCTCTTGTCCAGATAGCCGGGGCCGTGGGATGTGATAGTGGACACAACCTTGGTATCCATATCAAGAACGCCGCCTGCCTCACGCTCCTGCTTCTGTAACTCAAGAACCTGTTTCCATAAATCCTTGGTGTTCTGTGTAGCCTCAGCTAAAAAGGACTCGTCACCATCATAAGGATGATAGTTTCTCTGGATGAAGTCACGTACATTGACTTCTTTGTCCCATTTGCCGCCTACAAAATCTTTCCATTCTGGTCTCATTTTTGTACCAACCTCCTATTGAAATTTTTTGATAATAAAGTAACCCAAACCGGTAAGAATATTATATTCCATCTGCTGAATATCAGTCAAGAAGACCTTTGTTCTTTTTCTTATACAAATGCAAAAAAAAGTATAAAATTTTTGTGAAAATTGCACGGGTGCTTTGAAATCTAAAAGGACATTGCTTGACGGCAGGGGCACTTTATCCTATAATCGTATTGGCACAGAAAACAAGGATATAATATATAGAAAATATGGAGGTACAGGATCATGGCAGATATTACAAAGGAAACTACGATAGGAGAGGCGCTGCAGATCAATCCGGATATCGCTCCCGTGCTTATGGAGATCGGGATGCACTGTCTCGGATGCCCTTCTGCACAGGGCGAGACGCTGGAAGAGGCGGCTATGGTGCACGGTATCGAGGTGGACACGTTGATGACTAAGATCGCGGCTGTATAAGGTCGTATAAGTCATAAAATAATGTAAGGCGGTGACATTTGGGTCACCGCCTTTTGCGTTTTGTTTGTTTTAGTATTTTATAGCTTTGTCAGCATCTCCAATGCATTATCCTTGATGATCGGTTCACAGTGTTCTTCCAGATATGCCTTGGTAGCCTGTGTAGTCTTTTCCGCTTTGGCATATTCCGAGATCAGATTGCAAAGACGGTTATAGTTTGCGGCGTCTGTCTGGACGGGATCCAGCAGGAGCAGGTATGCACCGTTTGACGATTCCTTGTAGAGAGATCCTCTTCCCTGATAGGAGCCTGCCACATGGGCAAGTCTGGTCACTTCACGCAGGGAGCGGAAAGAGAAGAGACGGCTGGCGGGCCTGTCGTTATTGCTGCGGGCAGGTTGTGCATTGCCATGTGCAGAGGTCTGTGAAGGATGATCACCATCCTCTGTGGTTCCCATCTTGCGCAGAAGATTCAGAACCTCGTCCGCGCTGTCAGCGAAAGCCTCGATCAGAGCAGCGTTGTCCTCGTGCTCCTCCGGGTCGAAATCCTCATCGTGAACAGAGGGCGCAAACTTGGCGAAACGGGTATCCAGCTCTTCGGGATCCTCCACTTTGGTGACAATCAGGACGATGCACTCTGCGTTTAAGGGGATCGCCTCGATCATAAGGGGGATATCCTCCGCTTCAAAACCGCACTCACAGGCGGCCTGCTGTATCAGCTCCCGGAAGAGATTTTTGGCTTTTTCGGTGCCGTAAGCCAGTTCGCTGATCTTCAATTCTCTGTTTCGCAGATCTTCTCTGGTGAGGGTACAGCGGATCTGCTGTTCATTTACTTTTTCTATTTTCATATTTTGATTCGCTTCCTTTATTTTTAATATGCCTTCTGATTAAGTGTATCTTAATCCCAGACGTCGCTTTTCGTCAATAGCGCGCGGAAAGTGTTTAAAAAATTTTAATAATTTTAGAAAATGCTTGCATATATTGTCAGATTATGGGTATAATCGTACTACAAGATG
>CAZUZZ010000079.1:2314-7043 GCA_964625055.1 uncultured Bacteroides sp.
TCGGAGATATCTTCAGAACGATTTCCACCCTCATATATCATATGCTGTTAGTATATCACGGTTGAGTTATTTTATTGTTTCTTTCTACTTCTTTTTGGAAGATGTGGCATGGGAGGGTCTGTAATCTGTTTTTTATCAAAGCGGCGGCATTGAAACAGTAATAGCGTCAGGAAGTTCCCGCTGGCGAACGCCGACAGCCGTCGACGCATAAAAAAAGGATGACTGAAAGGGAATAGTTTGATATAATCGTAGTAAACGCGGCGGGCAGGAGAGGGAAAACTTCCCTGCCTGGTCGACGTTTGCTACAGACGGTCATAAAGGAGCTGGACAAATGAAAAAAGTGATTCCGGTGATAGTCGCGATCGTCCTTATTATATTGATTGCGGCAGCAGGATTTGGAGCGAAAGTGCTGGAGAAATATTCCTATTCTAAGGAAAGAGCGGATCTAACGGCGTATTTTGGCGTTGAAGGAAGCGATGACGTACCTGTTATCCTCCAGGACGAGCGGATAGAAGAACACGCCAAGATTTGGGATAACATATGTTATTTTGACATGGCTACAGTGCATAAATATTTCAATGACAGATTTTACGAAGATAAAGCGGCGGGAAATCTTCTTTACGCAATGCCGGAGGTGATCTACAGCAATGAGATCGGCACGGGGAAGATTACCGTTTTGGATGCGAATTTTGCGGAATCCTCTGACGGGCGCGATTACACGATCTCCCGTTATGAGGGCGAGACGCTTTATATTGCTGCGGATTATGTGAAAGAGTTTGCCAATTTTTCCTATGAGTTTTTTGCAGAGCCGAACCATATGCAGGTCTACACAGAGTGGAACGAGCGGCAGGTCGCGCCTATCATCAAAGATACACAAGTGCGCTATCAGGGCGGTATCAAGAGCGATATCCTGACGGATGTGTCGGAGGGCGACGAGGTCATCGTACTGGAGGAGATGGAAAACTGGACGAAGGTCAAGACACAGGATTCCTTCATAGGCTATGTGGAGAATAAGCGGCTGGGGGAGAAAAGCGCGCAGACTCCCACGCCGGTGACCGACTATGTGGAGCCGGTGTATGCAGGCAATACCCGCAACCATAAGATCAATCTTGGCTGGCACGTGGTGGCCGGTGTGGATGGGAATGATACTTTCGCTTCTGTCATGGCACAGACTAAGGAGATCAACGTGATCTCTCCGACCTGGTTTACCCTGGTGGGCAACGAAGGAGAGTTTTCCAGTTTTGCGACCCAGTCCTATGTGGACAACGCTCATGACATGGGGTTGGAGGTGTGGGCCCTGGTGGGCAATACGGAAAGCGTGGACGTGGATCTCTACGAGGTGTTGGCAAATACGGAAAACAGACGGCGTCTGATCTGTGGGCTGGTGGATGTGGCGCAGGCTTACGGGCTGGACGGGCTGAATATAGATATTGAAAATTTAAGTCTGGATGCGGGAGAGCCTTTTGTCCAGTTTATCAGGGAACTGTCCATTCCCTGCAGAAAGTACGGTATCGTACTCTCGGTGGACAACTATGTGCCGATGAACCACACGGACCATTACAACAGAGCGGAGCAGGGCGTGGTGGCGGATTATGTGATCATCATGGGGTACGACGAGCATTATAATGGCAGCGATGCGGCGGGCTCTGTGGCCTCTATTGACTTTGTGGAGAATGGTATTAAAAACACAGTGGCAGAGGTGCCGGCCGAGAAGGTCATCAATGCGATTCCTTTTTATACCAGGATCTGGGAGACCAAAGGCACTGACGTGAGCAGTCAGGCGGTGGGTATGGAGATGGCGGCGGAATACATAGCGGCGCACGATATTGTGACACGCTGGGATGAAGAAACCTGTCAGAACTACGGGGAATATCAGTCCGGGGAGAGTTTCTGCCAGGTATGGCTGGAGGATGCCGAGTCCATCAAGGTTAAACTGAATATCATGGAAAAATATGGAATCTCCGGTGTGGCGGCCTGGCGGCTTGGTTTTGAGACCGCGGACATCTGGGATGTGATCGAAGAATATATGAATCAGTCCTGATCCCGGCGGAATCTGCGGCAAAACAGCATTTTTCCCGATCTTTCTTCATATATATGCACAAAGGCAGTCGGGGAATGCCGGGACGAAGATACTCCGGCACAGAAGAAATATGAAGAGGGAAAAAACGGAAAATTATGATTGGATCGTCAGAATTTTGCTGTATCTGATGATGGCTGTGGCGGTGGGACTTATCTTACGTGGCGGCGCGCGGCTGGTGTCTTCCGGTCGAGTCGAGGTAAAGCAGGAGAAAGTGGAAAGGCCCTGTGTGGTCATAGATGCCGGACACGGGGGAGCAGATCCCGGCAAAGTGGGCGTGGACGGCAGCCTGGAAAAGGATATCAATCTGCAGATCGCAAAAAAGCTTGCACAGTTTCTCACTGCGGCGGATGTGGACGTGGTGCTGACAAGGGAGTCAGACGCGGGGCTTTACGATGAGAATGTTTCAAATAAGAAAGTACAGGACATGAAAAACCGGGTACAGATCATCGAGGAGAAAGAGCCTGCGCTGACAGTAAGCATCCATCAGAACAGCTATCATGAAGAATATGTGCACGGCGCGCAGGTCTTTTATTATGCAGGCAGCGAGGAGAGCAAGGAGCTTGCGGAACGCATTCAGCAGGAGCTTGCGGAGCAGATCGATCCGGACAATGCAAGGCAGGCCAAGGCAAATGACAGTTATTATCTTTTGAAAAAGACTTCCTCTCCCATTGTGATCGTGGAGTGTGGTTTCCTTTCTAATTACGAGGAGGCGCAGAAGCTTTCCTCAGAGCATTATCAGGAAAAAACGGCATGGGCGATCCATATGGCGGTGATGGCCTATCTTTCTGCGAATGATATATAGAGGGACAGCAGTGGTTACCAGGATCGTTACAATAGCACAACAGAATATAGATACAGATGTCATCCGGGAAGCCGGTGAGATCATAAGGGCGGGCGGTCTGGTGGCGTTTCCTACAGAGACAGTCTACGGTCTTGGCGGGGATGCGCTGAATCCGGAATCCTCGAAAAAGATTTATGCGGCGAAGGGGAGACCCTCCGATAATCCGCTGATCATACATATCGCCAGCATGGAGGCCTTGCCCGCCATTGTGCGGGAAGTGCCGGAGACGGCAAAAAAGCTGGCAAAAGCCTTTTGGCCGGGACCGCTCACTATGATCCTTTCCAAGGCGGAGGCGGTGCCGAAAGAGACGACAGGCGGGCTTGACACGGTGGCGGTGCGTATGCCCTCCCACCCCGCAGCGCTTGCCTTTATCGAAGCGGCGGGCGGTTATGTGGCGGCGCCCAGCGCCAACCGCTCCGGCAGACCGAGTCCCACCCGTGCCCGATATGTGGTGGAGGATCTGGATGGCCGGGTTGAGATGATCCTAGACGGCGGCGACGTGGAGCTGGGACTGGAATCTACGATCATAGATCTGACTGTGGATCCGCCCGTGATCCTGCGGCCCGGTTTTGTTACCGATCAAATGCTTCGCAAGACTCTGGGAACGGTGGAGGCGGATGAGACACTTTTTTGCGCAGACAGTGGACAGGCTCCCAAAGCGCCGGGGATGAAATACCGACACTATGCGCCGAAGGGGGAGCTTACCATTGTAAGAGGTGAGGCGGCAGCGGTGACGGACTATATCAACGGGCAGCTGTCGCAGGGACATAAGGAAAATAAAAAAACGGGCGTTATCGCCACGGATGAGACGATAGGACTTTATGAGACGCAGGTGCCCCGCAGTGTGGGCAAACGGGATGATGAGCGCGCGGTGGCACAGCGGCTTTACCGCATTTTGCGGGAGTTTGACGAGGAAGGCGTGGAGTTGATCTACTCGGAGAGCTTTGACGGAGCAGGTATTTCTCAGGCGGTTATGAACCGGCTGCTAAAGGCGGCCGGCCACAGAATAAAGGAGGTATAAGACTATGATAGCAATCGGAAGTGACCATGGCGGATACGATCTGAGGCAGAAGGTGATCGCACATTTGCAGGAGCGGGGGCTGGAATATAAGGATTTTGGCTGCCCGGACAAGAACTCCTGCGATTATCCGATCTACGGGGCGGCTGTGGCGAAGGCGGTGGCATCGGGTGAGTGTGACAGAGGTATTGTCATCTGTACTACGGGCATCGGCATTTCCATGACAGCGAATAAGGTGAAGGGAATACGCTGCGCGCTCTGCGGAGACCCCGTGTCTGCGAGACTTACGAGGGAGCACAACGATGCGAATGTCCTGGCTATGGGTGCGGCGATCATCGGCGACGCGGTGGCGCTGAATATCGTGGATATTTTTCTGGATACGGAATTTTCCCACGGCGAGAGACACCAGAGGAGAGTGGATCTGATTGAGAATTGTTAGTGTAGAGATGAGACGAAGACTGGCCCTTTGTCTGGGCCTTATTTTGCTGTGCACGGCGATGCCTTTTTCTGTGCAGGCTACGGAGGAGACCAGGCAGCAGATCAGGGAGGCGGAACAGCAGAAGGAAGAAACAGAATCTAAGCTAGACGAGACAGAGGAGAACCTGAAGGGACTGAATGCGCAGCATGACTCTCTGCAGGGGGCGCTCTCCACGTTGAATACAGAACTTGCCCAGGTGAGCAATAACCTGAATGATCTGGAAGAGCAGATTGCTGACAAGGAAGACGAGATTCAGGATCTGGAGGAAAAGATCGCTCAGGTGGAACAGGAGCTTGCAGAGGCGATCGCCTT
>CAZUZZ010000080.1:0-7019 GCA_964625055.1 uncultured Bacteroides sp.
GTAGATCTTTCCGCATTCGATCAGTATACACAGGATTTCTACAACTTCTCCTATGTGGACAACAAGGGTTGTGAGATCTATGACTCCTATGTAGACGGTTCCGTATGGTCCGTACTGAACACCGAGATGCAGGAGATGGTCAATGGTGATAAGGATCCTGCGACCGTTGCGGCTGATACACAGGCTGCTTACAAGGCATACTTAGGACAGTAAGAAAGTAAACGATCAGGGTGAACCTGATCTGGATAAAGTCGTCCGGGGAATTCCCCGGACGACCCTATCTTTTTAGAAGTGAGAGGCTTAATCGTAGCGAAGCGGCAGAACGTCTTCGTTTCGCTTTTGGGGTGTGTCTCAGAACGAGCAATAAAGGAAATGGGGGACGATTCTATGCTGAAATCTATCAGACCAAAGAAATGGGTTGTGGCTGCATATCTGGTAGTGCCCGTGGCGCTCTATGTGTTCACGGTGTTCGCACCGCTTGTTGCAGCTCTTTTTTATAGCTTTTTTGAGTGGAAAGGCGGCCCGGTGAAGACCTTTAACGGGTTGGCAAATTACGCTCAGTTATTTGCAGATGAAGTATTCTGGAGTTCTTTCTGGCACAATATCTTTCTGGTAGTTGTGTGTATCATTGGTCAGATCGGTATTGCATTCATCATTGTGCTGCTGATCAACTCCAAAGTGACCAAGCTGCAGGGTGTTCACAGAACCTTTGGTTTCTTCCCGAGTACCATCTCGGCAGTCTGCATCGGTTTTATCTGGCAGATGATCTATGATTCCAAGAGAGGTCTGCTCAATTATTTCTTAGAGGCCATTGGTAAGGCTGATAAGCAGAAAGTGTGGCTCAATGAGCCTAAGCTGGTTATGCTGCTGGTATCTATTCCGTTGATCTGGCAGTTTATCGGTTACTATATGGTAATCCTTTTGTCTGCGGTATCTTCCATCAGCACTGAGGTACTGGAGTCCGCAGAGATTGACGGCGCGACAGGTATGCAGCGTGCGCGTTACATAGTATTACCTCTGATCAAGAATACGCTGCTTGTATGTATTACTCTCTGCGTGGCGGGTAATATGAAAGCATTCGATAATATTTACGTCATGACGGCAGGTGGCCCCGGCTATTCCTCCATGGTTATGGCAATGTACGGATATAAGGTTTCCTTTGAGCAGTCGAACTTAGGTTATGGTTCCTGTATTTCCGTTGGTATTTTCGTTCTGGCTCTGGCCGTTATCGGCGGTTCTCAGCTTCTTATGAACTACCTCATGACAGACAGCTATGATCGTCAGGAGAAGAAGAATCTGAAGCAGATCGAAAAAGAAAGAAAACAGGCAATCAAAAACCGCAAAGCGAACGCATAGAAAGGAGGGGATCTGTTATGGCAAAAGAAATGGTAATGACAAAAGTAGAAGATAACTCAACAGGCACCCGTGTAAAAAGAGGCGTGCTGGGCGTTATTATAAACGTGATACTCTGGTTCTTTTCACTGACCTGTATTTTCCCGTTGATCTGGATGCTGTATTCTTCTTTGAAGGATAAGAGAGTCTTCAACGCGGATATCATGGGTCTGCCGAAAGAGCCGACATTGGGCAACTATACAAAGATTTTATCCAATAAGGACTACCGGTTGATGCAGTCTGTAGCTAACAGTGCGAGGACAACGATCCTGTCCGTAATTCTGATCGTGCTGATCGCATTTATTGTGGGCTATATTCTTTCAAGAATCAATTTTATACTGAACAAACCCTTGTATGTAATGTTCCTGATGGGAATGCTGATTCCGATTCACTCCCTGATGGTTCCTATTTACATCATCTTCTCCAAGATGGGGTTGTCAAACCACTGGTATACGCTGCTTTTACCGTATGTGTCCTTCGCACTGCCCATGTCGATCTTTCTGGTGGAAGGTTTTGTGAGGGGTATCCCGGTGGAGCTTGAGGAGGCGGCAGCCATTGATGGTTCTTCTTTCTCCAAGACTTTGTTTGGGATCATCCTGCCGGTATGTAAGCCGATTCTGGTGACGGTTGCGATCATCAATGTGTTCAGCTGTTGGAATGAGTTCTCTTTCGCCTTGATCCTGATTAAGGACAGAGCGCTGTACACAGTACCGTTAGGATTGAAGCAGTTTACCGGACAGTTTACTTCCGACTATCCGAAGATCATGGCAGCTATGCTGTTGACCATGGCACCTATCGTGATCTTCTACTTCGCATTCAGCAAGCAGATCATCAAGGGTATGGTTGCCGGTGCGGTAAAGGGTTAAGCCCAATTGCGTATCATATTATTTCATATGTGTATTACAATCAGGGACGAGAAATCGTCCCTGATTCTTTTATTATATAGAAAAATGTCACAGCATAGAAATCCAAATCGAGTGCGCGGGCACTCGATTTGCGCTTGACATATACCCCCACGGGGTATATTATAACGTTAGCAATAGAAAAACAAGCGACTGCGGAGCAGGCATTTGTTTTGCTTTCGAGTCTAATATCTTATCAGCATAAAAAGCTTTGGAATGGAGAGTCTTATGAAAGAGGAAAAAAAATCGGCCCACGAAGACGTATGTGCCTGCTGTCGGCGGAAGGATAAACCCCGCGGGGCAGGAGAGCAGCGGAAGTTAAACAACCGCATTAACCGTATCATCGGGCAGCTGAACGGGATACAGACGATGATAGAAGATAACCGTTACTGCGGCGATATTTTAATACAGATTGGCGCGGTGGAGAGCGCGCTGCAGAGTCTCGGTTACGTGATACTGGAAGAGCATATGCAGACCTGTGTGGCGGACGGCGTGAGGCAGGGAGATACGCAGATTCTGTCGGAAGCGGTAGAATTGATGAAAAAATTAAAATAGGAACATAATAGGAAGAGACATGAAAACAGAAAAATTCAATGTAACAGGTATGACCTGTGCGGCCTGCAGTGCTCATGTGGAAAAAGCGGTACGCGGTGTTGCAGGTATCAAAGAAGTTAATGTAAATTTACTTATGAATAATATGACAGCGTCTTTTGAGGAACCTGCCAACATAGATGCGATTTGTCAAGCTGTGGCGGCGGCAGGTTATGGCGCGAGTCCGGCAGGAGAGGAAAAGGCGGTTCGACAGGAAGATGCTTTCGTGGATCGGGAGACGCCGAAGCTGAAACGCAGACTGGCGGCTTCGCTGTGTCTGCTGATACCGCTCATGTATGTTTCTATGGGACATATGATGTGGGGATGGCCTGTGCCGGGAGCTTTAGAGGCCAATCCCTGGGCGATCGCGCTGTATCAGCTTCTTTTGACGGGACTGGTGATGGTCATCAACCAGAAATTTTTTGTCAGTGGTTTTACGGGGCTGCTGCATCGCGCTCCTAATATGGATACTCTTGTGGCGCTTGGCAGTGCGGCGGCATTCGTGTACAGCGCGGCGGTGATGTTTCGTATGGGCGGAGCCTATGGCGTGGGAGATTCGGAGATGGCGATGCACTGCCTCCATGATATGTATTTTGAGTCGGCGGCTATGATACTGACACTGATCACTGTAGGGAAGATGCTGGAGTCCTACAGTAAAGGAAAGACCACGAACGCAGTCAGAAGCTTGATGGATCTGGCGCCTAAGACGGCACATATGATACGGGACGGCGTGGAGATGACTGTCGCGGCGGAGGAAGTAGTGGCGGGCGATCTTTTTCTCGTGAAGCCTGGCGAGAGCATTCCTGTGGACGGTGAGGTGATAGAGGGCGAGAGTGCGGTGGACGAAGCGGCGCTCACGGGCGAAAGCCTTCCTGTAGATAAAGGTGTGGGAGACCGGGTCAGTGCGGCGACTCTGAATCAGAACGGGGCGCTTATCTGCCGGGCCACAAGAGTGGGCCGGGACACCACCTTACAGCAGATCATTGACATGGTAGAAAACGCAGTGGCAACCAAGGCGCCCATTGCCCAGATTGCGGACCGTGTGTCCGGTGTCTTTGTTCCGGTCGTGATCACGCTGGCGGTCATTACGGGAATCGTATGGCTGGCGGTCGGTGCAGGTGTCGGCAAGGCACTCTCCTATGCCATCAGCGTACTGGTGATCAGCTGTCCCTGTTCGCTGGGATTGGCTACGCCGGTGGCTATCATGGTGGGTAACGGCGTAGGAGCCAAACAGGGGATTCTCTTTAAAAATGCCACGGCTTTGGAGCAGACAGGCAAGATGCAGTTTGTTGTCCTGGATAAGACGGGGACGGTGACGGAAGGGCAGCCCCGGGTGACGGATATCTGTCCTGCACAAGGATCTTCAAAAGAAGAATTACTGCGGGTGGCGGCGTCTCTGGAGCAAAAGAGTGAGCATCCTCTTGCCCGCGCGATCTGCGAGAGAGCCGAACAGGATCAGACTCAGATCGGAGAGATCACGGATTTTAAAGCGCTTCCTGGGTGGGGCGTTGAGGGTACATTGAAACGTCTCCCGGCAGTTGGCGGCAAGAGCGGACTTCTGCAGGAGCGGGGCCTTATGACGGAGGCTTTCCTGAGACGCGGTGAAGAGATGGCGCGGGAAGGGAAAACACCGCTCTACTTTGCCAGAGGAGGAGTTCTGCTCGGGATGATCGCTGTTGCAGATGTGGTAAAGCCCGATAGCGCACAGGCGGTGGCAGAGCTGAAGGGTATGGGGGTTCGCGCCATCATGTTGACGGGGGATAACCGTCGGACAGCGGAGGCGATTCGCTCTCAAGTAGGGATTGACGCTGTGGTGGCAGATGTGCTGCCGGGTGATAAGGAAGCTGTGATCAGGAAGCTTTCGGAGCAGGGAAAGACCGCTATGGTAGGGGACGGCATCAACGATGCGCCCGCACTGACCAGAGCAGATGTGGGAATCGCCATCGGCGCAGGCGCAGATGTGGCGCTGGATGCGGCGGATATTGTGTTGATGAAGTCAAAACTGACAGATGTGTCGTCTGCAATCCGGCTTTCCAGACAGGTACTGAAAAATATACATGAGAATCTGTTTTGGGCCTTTTTCTATAATTGTGTCGGTATTCCGGTTGCGGCGGGCGTGCTGGTACCTTTGGCTGGGATTTCTCTGAATCCCATGTTTGCAGCGGCGGCAATGAGCTTATCAAGCTTCTGCGTGGTCACAAACGCTCTGCGGCTGAATTTCTTTTCCGTCCGCAGCACGAAGCGGGATAAAAAAATACATGAGGTTCCTATGCCGGAATGGATAGACGGCTTTACGGGGATAAATGACAAAACGAACTCTGCGGGCCGGGAAGAGACCTGCAACATCGAAAAGGAGGAAAAAAACATGGTAAAAGTATTGGATGTAGAGGGTATGATGTGTGCGCACTGTCAGGCTCATGTGCAGAAAGCGCTGGAGGAGATCGCAGGCGTGACAGAGGTGAATGTCAGCCTGGAGGAGAAGACGGCGACCGTGACGATGGAGAGCGAGATAGCGGATGATAAACTCTCTCAGGCAGTGACGGAGGCGGGCTATCAGGTGAAGGGCTGCCGTATCGCATAGTGCGTACAGATACCCATTTGGGCAAAGTGTACAGGAAGTGGATAGATTCTTAGGCAATTTGCCGTGAATCCTAAAAAAAGGTGTACAAAGTAAGCAATTTTTACAATCGAGAAGAAAATCTTTGTGGAATAGTGGTATAGAAAAGGAAAGAAAAGTCGGCTATACTAATCTACAGAGTCAAGCGAACGGTGCAGCGAATTACCGGGCGTGTAACAGAAAACAAAAAATAAAATTTAGGTAGGAGGAAGTCATGGCAAGTTTATCATTAAAGAACGTCTGCAAGGTATATCCCAACGGATTCGAGGCAGTAAAGGATTTCAATCTTGAAATCGCAGATCAGGAGTTCATCATTTTCGTAGGACCTTCGGGTTGTGGTAAGTCCACCACTCTTCGTATGATCGCAGGTCTGGAGGATATCTCTTCCGGCGAATTAAAGATTGGTGACAGAGTAGTGAACGATGTAGAGCCTAAGGACAGAGATATCGCAATGGTATTCCAGAACTACGCTCTGTATCCTCATATGTCCGTATACGACAATATGGCTTTCGGCCTTAAGTTAAGAAAGGTTCCGAAGGATGAGATCGATAAGATGGTTAAAGAGGCAGCTAAGATCCTGGATCTGACAGCTCTGCTTGATCGTAAGCCGAAGGCTCTTTCCGGTGGTCAGAGACAGCGTGTGGCTATGGGTCGTGCTATCGTTCGTAACCCTAAGGTATTCCTGATGGATGAGCCGCTGTCCAACCTGGATGCAAAGCTTCGTGTACAGATGCGTGTGGAGATCTCCAAACTGCATCAGAGACTGGGCACCACCATCATCTATGTAACACATGACCAGACAGAGGCTATGACCCTGGGTACCAGAATCGTTGTTATGAAGGACGGCGTGGTACAGCAGGTAGATACTCCTCAGAACTTATATCAGAAGCCCCAGAATCTGTTTGTAGCAGGATTCATGGGATCCCCGCAGATGAACTTCCTGGATGCTGTTGTTGAGGTGAATGGCTCCGAAGCAAGCCTGAAGGTAGCCGGCAAGAGCATTCCGTTACCGGCTGACAAGTCCAAGAAGCTGATCGATGGCGGTTATGCAGGAAAGACCGTAACATTCGGTATCCGTCCTGAGGATGTGTATGATGCTGGTCCGTACGTTGAGAATGCTAAGTGCGTATTCGAGTCTACCATCAAGGTTTACGAGCTGCTTGGTGCAGAGGTTTACTTATACTTTGATCTCGCTGAGTTCCCGATCACGGCTAGAGTTGATTCCCGTACTTCAGCAAGACCTGGCGATACAGTTAAGTTTGCTTTCGATGTTGAGAAGATTCACGTATTCGACAAAGAGACAGAGCAGACCATCACCAACTAGTAGAAATGTTTTAGGGGGGATGCATAGGCATCCCCCCTTCTTTCATAAGCGCGGAATTGTGAGTACGAATATATAAATGAAGGGAAATATATATGATTTCAAGTCAGATTATCAAGGCCAGTATAGAGGAACTGGGAATGATCTCCAAAATAGATCTTGCCGTGTGGGATCTGGAGGGAAAGGAGATTGCAGC
>CAZUZZ010000081.1:0-3136 GCA_964625055.1 uncultured Bacteroides sp.
CCCCGGTTTGTGGATACGATCACCGATGTTTACAGTCATATTTTCGGTGTGGATCTGATGGATAACAGAGATATTCTGGTACATCTGGTGGATTCCACGCTGCGCAAGGTAGAGAGCAGCAAGACCTTTATCGTTCATGTGTCGGCGGAGGATTATCCTTACGTCAATATGCAGAAGCAGACCCTTATGGAGGGCGCTGTGGCGGGCAGAGGCCTGATCGAGATCATAGAGGATATTGCGCTTGGCAAGGGAGACTGCCTGATCGAGACGGACGGCGGTATTTTTGACTGCGGTATCAGCACACAGCTGGAGGAGCTTAATAAAAAATTACAAGTGTTATCCTATGAAAAGGCGTAACAGTGAATACAGCGATCAATTATTCTAAATACAGCAGCATAAAGGACGACACCTTTTTTAAGAAAAAGGGCAGGGTGGAGAACGTGGTAGGTCTGACCATCGAGTCGGCAGGTCCCGAGGCGAAGCTGGGGGATCTTTGTGTGATCTATCCTGTGGGCGACGACTATCCGCCGATCACGGCGGAGGTAGTGGGATTTAAGGAGCGCAGAACGCTTCTGATGCCCTGTGACAATACTGACGGGATCGGGCTGGGATGTATCGTGGAGAACACGGGGACCCCGCTGACGGTGCCGGTGAGCGACGATCTTTTGGGCAAGGTGCTGGACGGCCTGGGCAGGATCAACGGCGAATATATGCCGGGTGTGCCCTACAGCGTGGAGGCGCAGCCGCCGGATGCCATGAGCAGAAAGATCATCGCGGATGTGCTTCCTCTCGGCGTCAAGGCGATAGACGGCCTGATGACGGTGGGCAAGGGACAGCGTATCGGGATCTTTGCAGGCTCCGGTGTGGGAAAATCCACACTGATGGGTATGTTTGCACGCAATACAAAGGCGGATATCAATGTGATCGCTCTGATCGGCGAGCGCGGCAGAGAGGTGCGCGAGTTCGTGGAGCGTGATCTGGGAGAGGAGGGTATGCGCCGCTCTGTGGTGGTGGTAGCCACCTCGGACAGATCTGCCCTCGAGAGAAATAAGGCGGCTAAGACCGCCTGCGCTATCGCAGAATATTTCAGGGATCAGGGGAAGGATGTCCTGTTGATGATGGATTCCCTGACCCGTTTTTCCATGGCTCAGCGTGAGATCGGGCTTGCCAGCGGGGAACCGCCCGTATCCAGAGGGTATCCTCCCAGTGTTTACTCGGAGATGCCAAGGCTTTTAGAGAGAGCGGGCTGCGCGGCGCAGGGCTCCATCACCGGACTCTATACGGTCCTGGTGGATGGCGACGATATGAATGAGCCGATCACGGATACGGCGCGAAGTATTCTGGACGGACATATCATGCTGAACAGAAAACTGGCGCATCAGAATCATTATCCGGCGATCGATGTGCTGCAGAGCATTTCCAGATGCATGAGCCAGATCGTGGATAAAGAACATAAGGGACTGGCAGGCAAACTCAAAAATGTGCTGGCGACCTATAACGAGGCGGAGGATCTGATCAATATCGGCGCCTATAAGAGCGGCAGTAATAAGAATATCGACTATGCCATCGAGAAGATCGATGCGGTCAACGAGTTTTTGCTGCAGGATGTGGATACGAAATACAGTTATGAGGAAGCCGTGGATATGCTGCGGGAGCTCTTTGCGGAACCGGAAGAGGAGTAAGGGGTGACCTGCCATGGCGAAATTCAGATACAGGATGCAGAGCATTCTGGATATCAAATATCAGTTCGAGACCCAGGCCAAGATGGAGGTCGGCAAGGCGCAGCTTAGACTGAATGAGGAAATGGAAAAGCTGCAATATCTGATCGACAGGAAAGAGGCCTACCTGGAGGAGGGCAGACGGCTGCGGGAAGAGACGATCAGTGTCAATGATCTGAGAGATAACCGCAACGCTGTGCTCGTCATGGATGATCTGATCGTGCGCCAGCAGTTCGAAGTGACCAAGGCTGAGGAGGCTCTGGAGATAGCAAGGGCGAAGCTGACGGAGATCATGCAGGAGCGCAAGATGCACGAGAAGCTCAAGGAGAAGGCCCTGGCGGAGTTTTTGGAGGAAGAGAAAGCAGTCGAGGCCAAGGTGGTAGACGAACTTACGAGCTATACTTACGGCCAGCGTGGAAAGGGAAATGGGAATGGCGACGGAAGCGACGAATATGGGGATGGAAGCGCAGGCTCCCATTGATACAAAAGCAGAGAAAAAGAAATTAAAGGAAGAGCGCAAACAGTTTAAGAACGAGAGAAAGGCCCAGAAAAAGGAAGCCAAGCAGCGCGCCAAGGAGCTTGACGAGCAGGAAGCGCATCTGGATGGCGATGATGTGGGCGGGGTGTCCGTCTTTTTGGTAACACTAGTTATTGTTATTATCTGGGTGGCGATCCTGTGTCTGCTGATCAAGCTGGATGTGGGCGGTTTCGGATCCGGTGTGCTGGCGCCCATCTTAAAGGATGTGCCGGTGGTCAACAAGATCCTGCCGGAGGACAACACGATGACGGTGGACGACGAGGAATCCTACGGCGGTTACACCAGTCTGCGGGATGCGGTGGATTACATAAAGGAGCTGGAACTGCAGCTGGAGGAGGCACAGTCCGCCAGCAGCATAGATTCCGAGGAACTGGCAGAGCTTCGGGCGGAGATCGACAGGCTGCAGACCTTTGAAGATGCGCAGGTGGAGTTTGAGCGGATCAAGACAGAATTCTATGAGGAAGTGATCTATGCCGAAAACGGACCGGGGGCGGAGGAGTACCAGAAGTACTATCAGACCATAGACCCCACTACGGCAGAGTATTTATATAAACAGGTAGTACAGCAGGTGGAGGCTGACAAGGAAATTCAGGATTATGCCCAGGCATACTCGGAGATGAAGCCCAAGCAGGCGGCGGCGATTTTTGAGGAAATGACGGACGATCTGGATCTGGCAGCCAAGATACTGAATCAGATGAGCGCGGAGGACAGGGGAAACGTTCTGGGAGCGATGGATGCCGAGATCGCGGCCAGACTTACCCGGATCATGGATCCCGACTCATGACGGCGCGGGAGTGGCTTTTCTGCAGGGATTTGAAGAAAACGCTATAAAGAAGGCGCAATTATGCCGATATATAAAATGTGGAAGGGAAACCTGACA
>CAZUZZ010000081.1:3236-6881 GCA_964625055.1 uncultured Bacteroides sp.
CACACGAGTACCTTGAAAACTTAAGAAAGGAGGAAAGAACAAGAATGACGGTAAACAATGTAAACGCCCTGTCGCCCTTTGGTGCGGTTCAGGGAGGTCAGACGTCTGTGAAGCCGGAGGAGTTCGTGCAGGAGCGCTTTGATAAGCTCATGACCAAGATGGGCGATCAGCTGGCGGGTATGCAGCAGTCTCAGACAGGCAGCGTGACAGCCGTGGCGCCGAAGCAGGCGGCAGTGGAAAACGCCCAGGAAACGGCACAGCCGAAGGAAACTGTGGATCAGGCGGCGGAGACGAAAAAGCCTGAGGATACCGTTAAGGATGACGGAAACGGCACTGTGGAGCAGGATAAGAGCGAAGGCACAGCCGAGACCAATGGAACTGCATCGCAGGATACCGAGAAGCAGGAAACTGTGGAGAAAGCGGCCGAGGAGCTTATGGCACAGATCGCTAATGTGATGGACGTTCCGCTGGAAAAGGTGGAAGAAGCCATGGAGAACCTGGGACTGACAGCAGTAGATCTTTTTGATCCCGCGAATCTGAAACAGTTGTTATTGAATCTCACAGACAGCACGGACGAACTGAGTCTGGTGACGGACGAAACTCTTTACGGCAATTTACAGGAACTCTTTACAGCGGTGGAGGATACGCTCGGATCACTGCGGGAGGAACTGGGATTATCCGAAGAGGAGCTGGATGCGCTGATGGAGCAGATGAGCGCGGCAAAGCAGGAGACTGCGGAGGAGTCTTTGACACAGACGCCCGAGGTGAGTGTGGAGGGCATGAAGGACTATGCAGTATCCGTGCAGAAGGACGGCGGCACCGTGCAGGTTAAGGTGACAGTCGATGATGCCAGCGGCGAAAAGCGTGTCAGCGAGCAGATCACAGAGACGGCTAAGCCTGAGACGGAACCTGTTTCCAGAAAGGCGGACACGGGACATAAGGACGGGGGAAGTATGATGGGAGAACAGAGCACCCAGCACACTTTCTTACAGAATCTGACAGGGCAGACCGAAGAGGTCGAAGTGCCGGCGGAGCAGCCGGTATACACACAGCCGGAGACGAATCAGATCATGGATCAGATCGTAGAGTACATGAAGAGCAATATCAAGCCTGAGACACAGGAACTGGAGATGCAGCTGCATCCCGCAAGCCTGGGCACGGTTCATGTACAGCTGGCGGCGAAGGACGGTGTCATCACGGCACAGTTTGCGGCACAGAATGAGTCAGTGAAAGCGGTTCTGGAAACCCAGATGATCCAGCTCAAGCAGCAGTTTGAGGAGCAGGGTATCAAGGTGGAGGCCGTGGAGGTTACGGTTGCGAATCATGCATATGGAGAACAGTACTCTCAGGAGCAGGACACCTCTGAACGGCAGAGGGAAGCTGCGAAGAAGACAACCCGGAGGATCAATCTGGGCGATCTGGAGGAGGAAGCTCTGGAAGAGATGGAAGATTCGGAGCGGATCGCAGTGGAGATGATGCAGGCAAACGGCACTACAGTAGATTATACGGCATAAGAGATGACAGACAGAAAGGAGTGTTAATATGGGAGTAGTACAGAAAGTAGAAGACGGCAAATTTGTGGAATCTAATTCCGCGGCGTCTCTTGCGAATGCAAATAAGAAGAAAGCTACCGGCAGCGACAGTCTGGATAAGGACGCTTTCTTGCAGCTTTTGGTGGCACAGATGAAGTACCAGGATCCCCTGGAGCCTACCTCTAACACGGAGTATATTTCGCAGTATGCGACTTTCTCAGAGTTAGAGCAGATGCAGAATTTGAGCGCATCCATGGATCTGTTCAGAGCATCCTCTCTGGTGGGGCAGACCGTACTTTTGAAGGTGACTGACAGCTCAGGCAGAACCACGAACGTACAGGGTAATGTGGACTATGTGGTATACGAGAAGAATAAGGCATACCTCTCCGTGAACGGTGACCTGTATTCTATGGACGATCTGGATACCGTGGCAGATCCTACTTATCTGGAGGCCTACAAGCTGGCGGCGGATTGGCTGAATATCTACAACAAGCTTCCTGCATATGAGAATCTGACAGTGGCAGACCGGGAGAAGGTAGAGAAACTGGATGAGATGTACAGCGGCATGACGGAGTATCAGAAGCAATTCTTAAAGGATGAAGAAGTGGCTACCATGCAGAAGTATGTGACGAAGATGAAGGATCTGGTGGCGATCGCCAATGCCAACAAAGGCGACGATGACGACGGTGGTTCCGACGACGAATAAGCGCCGTGAGTAAGACGGCTATCTCAGGGAGGAGAAAATATGAAGATTCAGGGCAGTTCTTTCCCTTCCATAGAGCAGCTTCAGGATCAATATTTAAACACAGGCAGAGCCAAGGGCAGCGCACCTGTACCGGGAGGCGTAAGCTTTCAGGATATTCTGGCAGGGAAGACGGACGGGATACAGCAGTCCGGGGAGATCAAGTTTTCCAAGCACGCAGCCAATCGTCTGTCAGACAGAAATATTGAACTGACCGAGGAACAGGTGGAACGCCTGAACTTAGGAACAGCCAGAGCTTCTGCGAAAGGGATAAGCGAATCATTGGTCATAGTCGATTCCCTCGCATTTATCGTGAGCGTGCCGAATCAGACGGTCATCACAGCGATGGATCAGGCGGAGACTGATGAAAATGTATTCACCAACATAGACGGGGCCGTAATTATTTAAGCCGGACCTTACAGGAGGCTTACCGTCCTCGACTGACAGAGAGGACATACGGTTTCTAAAATATTAAGGAGGTCATTTCACTATGATGAGATCATTGTTTTCTGGCGTGTCGGGTTTAAAGACCCACCAGACCAGAATGGATGTTATCGGTAATAACATTGCAAACGTAAACACGACAGCGTATAAGTCACAGAGCATGGTATTCAGCGACCTGTTATACCAGACCACGCAGGCGGCTTCCGGCGCGAACGCAGATACCGGCCGGGGCGGTATCAACGCAAGACAGATCGGTCTGGGCGCCAAGACAGCAGCCATCAACACGGCGATCACCAGTCAGGGTTCCGCCCAGTCTACGAACAATCCCTGGGATGTGATGATTTCCGGCGAGTCCTTCTTCATTGTAAACAGCGGCTCCCAGAACTTCTTCACCAGAGACGGATCGTTCACCATCGACGGCGCGGGTAATCTGGTTATGGCGAGCACCGGTTATCGCGTGATGGGCTGGCAGGTGGATGAGGAGACCGGAGAGATTCGCTCCGATGTGGTTTCCGCCCTGCAGGTCATGAACCGGGATAACCTGACTGCACCTGCGGAGTCCACCACGATGGCCTATGCTTCCGGTATTCTGGATAAGAATGACACTGATGTACACAGCGCGGCAGGTAAGGTCATGACACTGAATTTCTTTGACGCTCTGGGGTATTCGTACACGGCGAAGTTCAGTGTGCACGCTCTGAGCCAGGACGGCAACTACTATGTACAGCTGGACGACATCACCAATGAGGATGGTATCTCCCTGAAGAGATATTACAATGTCAATGATATCAGCCAGATCGCAACCTTCGGTGAGGATAAGAGTATTGATGAGACCAAGGTTTACGGTCTGCCGGCTGATGGCAGTGTGACCTATACGGATGACGGAACCGGCAATGCTGGTACTTTTGTGGTAAATTATACCTACGG
>CAZUZZ010000082.1:0-6865 GCA_964625055.1 uncultured Bacteroides sp.
CGCTGTCCTGTCTCGCCGCGAAAGCCGCCGCCCACACGAAAGGATCAAACCAGTAGACCGACGCAAGCGCACATCGCAGGAGCGCCCAGAAGCCGTCCCCGTGTACCGCATGGCAATATTCGTGTGCCAGAATATGCGTCATTCCCTGTTCCGTCCCCGACGCCTGTTCGCCGATGTAAATATGCCGTCCCACCAGACATGGGCTCGGCAGTCCCTTCACCTGATATACCCGTATGCCGCGATCCGCAAGTCTTTTCCCTATGGTAACAGGAAGTTCCTCCCCGGCTATCTGCTCTCGGTTTTTGCGCAGATACCGCACAAAGCGCACCCTCATAAAAAGCATATATCCGCTCACAGCGAGAAAGCCCAAAAGCCACACCACCCATATCATGTAAACCGGAGAACCGGCTTTTCTCTCAGCAGTTTCTATCCTTGCGGCAACCGCCGGATGACCACCCGGATTCTTTTGCGCACTATCAATAACATTTGTTATATCTGAACTCTGTCCGTCCGTTTCCTGCGCCGGGTGCTGTAAAAGAAAGTCAGTCTCTGCACCGATTTCCTTACTCTGCGCGGCATGAGTTTCTTCCTCTTTCTCCGCATTTTCCCATCCCTGTGTCTCACCGGCGCCGTTTGCCGTCTGTCCGTTTTCAGAATCGAAAATTCGGGCATCCGACTGTCCGCTTGCCTGCAAAAAAGCCGGCAACAAATTCATCACACTGATGGAGCTTGTCCCCACAGACACCGGCAGGAGCAATCGAACCGCCACCAGAATCCAAAGCGCATATCGAATCCGCATAGAAATTTTTCCCATGGTCAGCTTCCGCAGACATAATATTCCCAGAATCATCACCGTTGATGTGACCAACACTTCAACCATCACAGTCTCCCACCGTCCTTTCCGCTCTCTGCCTCTCCTGTTCCTTCTTCATCATTCTCAGCCATCTCCTCGGCCTGCCGCAGGATATCATAAAGCTCCGCGATCTCCTCCCCGGAAAGAGCTTTCTGCTGTACCATTGTATTCAACATAAGTCCCATCCGTCCATCGAATACCTTCTCCAGAAACTCCTCCGTCTCCTGCAGAGCCGCCTCGCACCTTTCAATCTTCGGATAATACTGCTTCGCCCGTCCGACCGTCTCATAGCTGACAGCCCCCTTATCCTCCATCCGCTTTAAAAAAGTCATAACAGTATGCTTCGTCCAGTCCGTCGTTCCCTGAAACCGGTGAGTCAGCTGCATGATGGTCTGGGGCGACTCCTCCCACAGCACATTCATAACCTTCCATTCCGCCTCTGATAATCTGATCATATCTGTACTCCTGTCTTTTGATTGGTTGACATTCGCCTACCTTTCTTATGATGATACTCTGTAGGTAGGCGTATGTCAACCTCTGTTTTACTTGCTTTTGTCTGTATTTATCGTTAGAACGTTTCTTTTTTCAGAAATTTTGTATTTTTATTGTATTTTTTTAGAATTTTTACTTTCTTTTATTATAAAAAACTGCTAAAATGGGGTTAAGGAAATGGAATTCATGCCGATATCCTTTACAGAACAAGGAGTTCGCTGTGCAACAGGGATATGGCCATATCGAAACGCACAAATATGAATCCAAGGAGGGATTATCGCAATCTATGCTAATGAATGGTATTATAAAGTGGAAGCGGTTATGGCGGTCACCCCGGTAATGAAGATTGCTTCTGAAGACAAAAATCGCCAGTCCAAGCAGAACCCGTCCAAAACCTTCGCCAAGAAGTTCTTTTCCGAAGTATTGGATGAGGCATACGAGAAGGAAAAAAGTCGAAATATCGAAATCCAGACCACTGGATACACGAGAAACGCTCTTCCTTTTCAGAATTTTGTGAATTTGCGGGAATATTCTTAGAATTGCAAAAAATACAAAAGAAATCAGAAAGCTCAGAGCGTCCGGTCTGAGCTTTTTGATTTCTATCTGTACATATTAATTTTGATCGACGATATCTAAATAATATAGTCTGCTGCTTTCTGCTCATGCCATTCCACCAGGTCCGCCAGTGTCACCTTATCCACTACCCCGCTGATCGCCTGATCCAACATCTGCCACAGCCGCAGGGTGACACACCCCTCCTGTCTCTCACAGAGATTGACCTCATTCTCCAGACAGGCCACCGGCGCAAGAGACCCTTCCGTCAACCGCAGGATCATGCCCACCGTGTACTGCGCCGGTTTCTTCACCAGATGATAGCCTCCCTGAGGGCCTCTGATACTTCTTACATATCCCGCTTTGTTCAGCGTGGAAATGATCTGTTCCAGATACTTCTCTGAAATCTCCTGTCTCGCCGCTATGTCCCGGATTCGGATCGGTTCTCCGGTATCATGGATCGCCAGATCCAGCATCAGTCTGAGCGCATATCTGCCCTTTGTCGAAATTTTCATGCTCCTCTGCTCCTTCTCTTAATCCATATAATTTTGCTTTCTACTGTATTCCTATCATATTAATATGGTATATAAGGAAGTTATACTACGAAAGGAGCGGCCTGTCAAGTTTTCACCGATACGTGATCCCCGCACCCACATGAGGCGATATGGCGCTGTACGCCGCATCCGCCACAAATAATCCGATCGCCAGCAGGCCAATCCCCACCTTAAGCTTCGTCGGGATCCTCCGGTACAGCGCAAAAAAGAGCGGACTGACCGCCCACACCAGCAGCATTCCTCCGATGCCAAAAAGCACGCTGCTAAGGAGACATATCCTGCCGTGCAGATGAAACGGCATTCCACTGTAGTCCCACCATTTGACTCCCCAGGCCGATTCCAGATACCATCCCGCCACGTATTCCAACAGGGTACACAAAAGCATGGAGAAGAGAAATACCATTCCCGGACGGCTGCGCCATCTATGAAATAAAATTTCCAGCAGCACAGCGCCCATTCCATAAATGGGCAGCCAGGGTCCCGTCAGGAACCCTCGATTGACATAGCTTTCATCTTTAAAAAGATACAGGGCGCTTTCCCACAGCCATCCGAAAATAGCCGTCAGAAAAAAAAGCCACGTATAGTACATGAAATCCACCCTGTTTTTAACCAAATGAGACATTTTCTGCTTTTACACTCTCCGAACTCCGTTTTACCCGGTTAGTATGATACAAATGTGTTGAAAATACACTCCAAAAAATTACCATTTCCTCTTAAGAAAAGCCACACTCGAAACGATATATATGATAAGAGGTGGATTGTGAGATCCCCAGGACAGGTAAACGGATTTACAATATTCGCAAGAGAAGCTAAGGAGGGCGAAAATCATGAACAATATGAACGGTGTCGGCAGCTATAATGCAACGCAGAAAAATCTTTACACTTCTTCCGCGCAGAGCAGAAGAACTGCTAAAGCTGACGACAAGAAAACCAACGACACAAAAAAGGCAAACAGCAATTCTGTACAGCTGAGTGATAAGGCAAAAGCTCTTTTACAGGAATTGAAGAAAACCTACAATAATGCAGATTTCTATGTGGCTGAGTACGAATCCGAGGAGGAAGCTTCAGAGTATATGTCCCGCGGTTCCAAGGACTTCAGCGTTCTGATCGATCCGGAAGAGCTGGAGCGCATGGCAAACGATGAAGATGTTAAGAAGCAGAATCTCTCCCTTTTGGATGAATCCCTGAACAAACTCAGTGAGATGAAGGAAGAGTTAAAAGAGACCGGTCGCGAGGACGAAGTCGTAACCCTCGGAGTGAACATCGGCAAGGACGGGAAAGTGTCCTACTTCGCAGAGCTTGAGAAAGCCGGCGAGCGTCAGAAAGAATTCGTGGATAAAATGCGCGAAGACAAGAAAGAAGCTGCCAAGGAGGCTGCTGACGCTGAGAAGGCTGAGCGATATAAGAGGCCCGGTAATCAGGATCGGTACAATTACGAACACAGCAAACGGACTACCCTCTCCGCAGACAGCGCGGATGATCTGCTGAAGATGATCCAGAACTTTGACTGGAACAGTGTTAAAGAAGAGACCACAATTCCTATGCCCGGCAAAAATTTTGATTTCACTGTTTGAGCACCAAGGTGCTCAAACTAGAGAATGCTTCGCATTCTCCGTTGATAGTAAATACAAAAAGAAAACCGCTTCTTATCGTTTCGATAAGGAGCGGCTTTTTATTTTGCTTTATATGATTATCAGAATCTCTTGATCTTCTTGGTGGTATTCTTCTCAAACTCCGTATCCCGCAGCTTGAGGCTGACTACCCTCTTGTACAGGGGCGCATTCTCATTGTACTCATCAATGATCTTCTGCACTTCCGCTCCCACATCCTTGATCTTTTTCTTGGAAGCGTACTCCAGATCCGGGAACACTTCGGCCTCGATCACACCGTCCTTCTCCCGCACCAGGATCTCCTGTACGAGACGGGCAGCGCCGATCTTATTTTCCAACTCCTCCGGAGAAACATTCTCTCCGTTTGGCGTGATGATCAGATTCTTCTTTCTGCCTGTGAGGAAGAGGAACCCGTCCTCGTCCACATAGCCCAAGTCTCCTGTCCGAAGCCAGCCGTCCACCAGCGTCTCCGCCGTCTCCTCCGGCATCTTGTAGTAGCCCTGCATGACGCTTGTGCCCTTCACCCATAACTCCTCGTCCACCACTTTCACTTCACAGTTGGGCATACACTTGCCGATGGAACCGGCCTTTTTGACCGTGGGACAGTTCGAACTGATCACCGGCGCACACTCCGTCATACCATACCCCTGCAGGATCGTGATGCCGTATTTCTCAAACCGTTTCAGATAATCCGGATTCAGGTACGCGCCGCCGCTGCATATGGTGTGGAACTGCTTGCCGAAAACTTTCGCTTTCACAAGGGGCGCGGGAATCCAGTCCGTCTCCTCCAGCTTCTTGGCAAAGGTCTCAATCATAAGGGGCACCATGAGAATGATGTTCGGCTCAAACAGCTTGATATTCTTTAACACCCGGAGCAGGGAATCGTTGATACAGATCACCGCCCCTATGGAGGTGCCCTTCAGGATATCCATGCTCAGGCAGTAGGCATGGTGGATCGGCAGTACAGAGAGCAGCACCATTCCCGGCGCAAAGCCCATATCCTGCGCCGTAGCGTTCTCCGCCAGATTTCTGTGGGTCAGCATCACGCCCTTGCTCTTGCCCGTAGTGCCCGAGGTAAACATGATCGTGGCCAGATCCTCCGGTGCGGGACTGTGAGAAAAGCCCGGCTGCTGCTCCTCGATCAAATTTTCAAAAGAGAACGTCCTCTCCGTCAGCTCCTCTGCCGTCGGTTCTGTGGCGATCCAATATTTTAACCTGGGGCACTTCTCCACAGCCATCTGTGCCATAGCAACCCTTGCCTTATCGTACACAAGCACGGTCACGTCCGCCCGGTCCACCAGCTCGCACAGCTCCTCCGCAGGCAGGTTGGCATCCAGAGGCACCGCCACGCTGCCGCTGTTCACCGTGCCGTAATAAGACACGATCCAGGCATAGGAATTATCCCCCACGATAGCGATGTGGCTGCCCTGCTCTCCAAGCCCTGCAAGCGCCGCAGAAAAACGCTCGCTGTCCTCCTGAAGCTGCGTGTAGGTCTTTGCTTCCACCACAGTTTCCTTTTTACCGCCGCTCTTCTCCCGCTTCGCCTTGTAGCGGACCGCGTCCTGGGGTCCGTACTGCTCCGATGCCTTGACTAACAGTTCCCTGATCGTACTGCTCATAACATTCATATATTTTTCCTCCCCACACCGAGTTTGTGTCAAACATCGTGCAGACACAAATCTCGTGATTCAAAATTTTAATTTTGAATCGCTTCCAGATACTCCACAGCCTCCTGCACTGTACGGATGTCTGCCGCTTTCTCCTCCTCGATCTCCACGTCGAAGGTGTCCTCCACCTCGCCCAGCATACTCATAAAGTCAAAGGAAGAAAATCCCAGATCCCCCATAAACCGCGACTCCGGCTTGATATCCTCCTTCTTTACCTCCACATAGTTCGTAATAATTTCTGCCAACCGCTCAAACATATTATGTTAACCCCCTTTTTAAATTAACATAATGATATCACCAATTTTCAGCGTCGGATTCTCAATTCCTTTAAACATGATCTTACACAGATAGTAATAGAACCGTTCCAGCGTCTCCCGGCTCACAGCCGCCACCTGATGCTCAAAGTTGAAATCCAGACCGTTATCGTCGGGGCGGTGCATCACCGTCAGATACATCGCCTGGGTGGTCGCACCGTTGGCATACCACTTCGTCTTATAGCGGATATCCCCCAAATCCTCTAGCCCCTTTTCCTTCAGAGTCAAAGGCTGATAGGTCAGGGACATCGGCTCATAGGTCGCACCCTGCGGCGTATTGTACAGCTTGCTTCTGTAAGCAAAATATTCCACCGGATCATAATTGGTGTGGCGGAAGATCTCATTCTGACCGTTTCGGATCGCCAAAATGCCATCCATAAAGCTCTGTTCCTTGTTAATGATCGTCCGAAACGGGAAGGAGTGGATTCTGGTGCCGCCGGACTTTTTCTCCAAAAGCGTGGCGCGTCTTGCGTAAGCCACATTGATAGACACATCATCGTTATCGTTCATCTTCTGCAGATAAGTGCGGATACCCATGATCAAAAGGCACTGCAGAGAGATATGCTGCTCCTCGCAGAAGCGCATAAGCCTCTGGGTCGGCTCCTCTTCCAAATGGAAAATATCGAGAGCGGAATCTACCTGCGCAGTAGCGGAAAATGCCGCCCGGGTTCCCGGGAATTTCTTCCGCGCTTCCTCCAACTGTCCCGGTCCCTGGATGCCATTAAAGATCGGCTCTGACTCCCCGATCAGCTTCTGGAAATATTCCCTGTCTCTGGCCTGCGCTTTACTTCCCGCCTCATAAGCCAGATCCTTCTCTATCTGT
>CAZUZZ010000083.1:0-6861 GCA_964625055.1 uncultured Bacteroides sp.
TAATATCCTTGGGCACCGTCACCGTCACCATCACCAAAAGCTCCTCCGGATCAATATGACCGATGCACTTCAGAAGCTCATCATCCACCTCCGGATTATAATCAGGGCACACGATCAACGGATCCATCACCGGCATCGCAAAGGCCGGCTCCTGAAGAGACTGCAGCCAATGGATCGTATCTGTTCCTTTTTCCACATCGTGGACCAGTGCAAAATCCTGAAGATCCGGAAATCCAATGATTCCGTTCGGAAAATGTATGATCTTCTCATCATCAATGGTAATTTCTCCAAATACCTTCGTTTTAATCTGCATACCCGTCTTCCTTCCTCATTTCCATAATTTACAACCGCCGTGTCTCATTCGCAAAATCTCTGCACGGCTCATTGCTTATCAAATATAGTTCATCAGGTTTGTCTGCATGATCTTACCGGTAGCCATGAGCGCTGCATTGTAGGTCAGCTCCGCACTGGTCATCTCCACCGCCACCTCCGTGATATCGATTCCCTCGTTATCCTGCTGCAGTTCCTTAAAGGTTGCCTGCTGGTTGGTCAATCTGGTCGCGATCAGTTCAAGACGGCTTCCTCTGGTGGCATTGTCAGTCATAGCCACACGGGAATCATCCATATATTTCTGATATTTCGTAATTTGGTTTTCAAACTTCGTATGGATATTTTCGCGGATATAGGCGCCTGCCTTCTTTACGCCCTCAATTCTCTCCGTGAGATCCTTATACTCGTCGGAATCTTCCGGAAACTCAGCCCTCTTGGTCTCCAGATTCTCCTCCAGTATCCCTATGTCCTCAAGCTGCTTCAGATAGTGTTCAAAATCATCTATATCTCTCTGCACGTCATGAGTGAAAATCTCATCCGCACGGGTGTTGACCTGAATCTGCTGGTTATATCCTACATCATAATAGATATCCTGATTTCTGCCCTGATCCCGCTGGGTGTTGTAGGCGGTTTTTCTAAAATCCGGCTCGTCATTCTTGGCAGCCACATTCTTCGTCTCAATACATCTGAAGTAATGTACCGGATTGATGTCGCCGTTCTTCCAGCTGCTCTTATCGTAATTTACATGGAAGGTATTTCCTCCCTCAAAGATTTTCTCATGGAATTTGGTATTATAGATATCCTCAGAGAACACCAGCTCGCCGCTGCTAGGGACATATGCGATTCCTTCAAAACCGTCAGCAATCGCCTTGTAGGCCTCCTCCTGATCCCCGAACTCCTTAATCTCGATTTCCTTCCCTGCGGGCAGCGGATTGCCGTCCGGATCCGTCGTATCTATCTGAAGCTTGCCGTCCATATCCAGATCCGGTACCATAACAGGATTGCCGTCCGCATCCACATCCGGCTTCATCTTCGCCTTCGCAAGCACCTTCGTGCCGTCAGGCATCGTAATGTTCAACTCTCCTCCCTCGCCCAGAGAATCCAAGTTATTATAAGAGATCCGGAAACGATACAGAGTAGTGTTTTTAACAGTCTGCTCATAAGAATTCTCATCAGTGATATCGGTCGGCCTCTCAGGCTTTTTACCCGGCGGATCGGTTACCAGTCCATCCGTTACCCTGCCATAGTCCGTATAGCTGATCCGGCTGACATCATTATAACCGAAATACTCGTCGATATTATAGGATACCGGATGTTCCTCCATCTGCTTCATATCCTCCTCGGTGAAGGTAACAGGCAGATCCGTCCGATAGCCGGAGAATACAAATCTTCCCGCATAATCCACATTGGCACAGGAATAAAACTCTGCTGTCAGCTGCTTCATCTGTGTCAGGTAGATCCGCAGATCCTCAGCGTTCTCAAATTTATTGGGTGCGGAAGTCGCCTGCTTGTAGAGATCGTTTAACACCTGATCCACAGTATCCATAGCGTCAGCTGTCAATGACAGCCACTGCTCCGCATCCTTCGCATTTCTCTCATTATACTGGGTAACCGCCGCCACATTGCTTCTGAGGCGGAGTGCCCTGATCGCTACCACCGGATCATCGGAGGGACGCACGATCTTACTCTGATTGGTCATCTGGTTGGTCAGCTTATCCTGCAATATCTTATTCTGGTTGATGTTGTAGGCTGCGTTGTTCCGCATGATCTTATTTGTCATTCTCATAGTCAGTATCCCTCTTTCCTAATATTAATCACCGCCATACTATACGCCAGTTTGTAAGATCAATCTGTCATACACTTCTGTCAGCACCTGGATCATCTTGGATGCCAGTGTGTAGGAGTTCTCGTATTTTACCAGATTCATGGCCTCTTCATCCTCATCTACGCCGGAAATGGAGATCCTCTGGTTATCAATATTGGTCTCCAGACTGAAGTATGTGTTATAGAAGGTCTCCGCATTACTAGTATTCAGCGTTATATCGGAGAGCACACACTCCAGAAAACCGCCCGCATCTCTTCCGCGGAAACTGAACTGGTTGACATCGCTCAGCATAGAGATCACTGCCCATACCTGATCGCACTGCTCCTGACCCTCGATCTCATCCACGTCGGGTCCCTCGGTCTCGTCAGGAAATTCATCCTTGTCAATATCTTTTCTGGTACCCAGAAGCCTCGGATCCTTGACCACCGCATCCAGAAGGGTTACATTACCTGCTGTCAGATTGTAATAGCCGGTATTATCACCGTTCGGCGCGGAAGCATCCAGTTCCCGCTGTGTATACTGTCCGGTTTTTCTCACATAGTCCGCGGTAAAAAGGATATCCGCTTTCTGCGGCGGATCTTCCGCTGTGAGACCCTCTTTGAAAATATCATTTACCTTTTTTGCAAATTCACGCACCCACTCATTCATCTGACTCAGATAATAAGGGATACCCTGATAGTTAAGCTCTCCGCCGATGGAAACCTCCGTCCAGGTCTTCGCCGGAGTCAGGGGCATATCGCTCGCTTTATTGTCAATAGTGAAGGTGTATTCGCCGTCACCGTTATAAACCCATTTGGTGTAATAGAAAAGCTGATTCCCGATATTGATCACACCGCCGGTATCGGAAAGGTTGCACTTGCTTATATCCTGTAAATGGGCTTCTGTCGTCTTTATGGTTACTGTGGAGATACTGTCATGGAACGCCACGTTGGTAGCCGTTCCTTTAAAATACTCTCCGTTATTGCCGTCACGCATCTCGATCAGGCCGCGCAGTTCTCCACCCAGAGAAGCATTGTAAAGGCTGAATTCCAGTCCATTGCTCCACACGATATCATACAAGCCGTCCACATCCGACTGGTTCACTTTCTCTTCTTTCGAACGAGCTACACAGATCAGCGTATTATAATCGTCCATATCTACCAGCGTCTGCCCGCCGCCAATCCTTACAATATATCTGTGAGCCGCCGTCGGATTTCCCTCCTGATCCAGAATAGGCAGTTCCTCCGTCTGCACATCCACGACCGCGGAAAGCTCGTCGAGCAGGCTGTCTCTCTTATCCCGCAGCTCATTGGCTCTGCTTCCCGTCATCTCGATGACATTGATCTGTTTATTGACCGTCGCCAAATCCTGTGCGATGGAGTTGATCTGATCCGCCCGAATCTTGATCTCGTCGTTCACGTCCGACTGCAGATCTCTGAGATCTCCATACATATTATTGAAATAATCGGTCAACGCCTTGGCCGTGCCCAAAAACTCTGCTTTTTTATCAGTACTGCTGGCATTCTTGGTGATCTCCTGTAAGGCCGCGCTGATATTATTAAAGAGCGTTTTAAAACCGGTCTTATTGTCGTCCTTCAGATACTCCTGTATCATATTGCAGTAGTACAGCTTGGCGTCATACTCTCCCAGCTTCGTCTCATTCGTCCAGTATTTAAAGTCGTAGAACTGATCTCTCACCCGCTCAATGGACAGAGTCTCCACACCTGCACCGGCACAGCCGTATGTGGCAAATACACGCAGCGCATTCGCCGCCTCCGTATTCACCTGCTGTCTGCTGTAACCAAGCGTATTGACATTACTGATGTTATTGCCCGTAGTATTCAAAGCAGCGTTGGCTGCCCGAAGTCCCGATGATGCGATTGTCAGTCCAAAAAAAGTTGATGCCATAAGTTTTCCCTCTTTTTATCTTCCTTCACAAATTAGCGTCCCAGTGTCGATAAAAGATGATCCAGCATTTCGCTGATCACATTAATGTACCGGCTGGACGCGTTGTAAGCGTTCTGATACATGATCATATTGGTCAGTTCTTCATCCGAGGACACGCCCACGATCTGTTCCCTTGCGGACAACAGCGCGTCCGTCGCCACTGTCTGATTCTCCTGCACTGCCCGAAATACCGATCCGTTATTGGCAATCTGCGCTACCAGATTCTTATAATAATCCTTGAAGGAGACAGGCGTTGTCACATTGGGATTCAAGGTATATATCGCTTCCTCAAAAGCCTTTTTCAGAGCCTCCATGGTCTCGTTATCCTCAGAGTGCTCATCCAGTCTGAACGTTAATAAGGAAGGGTTCTGGCGCAGCTCGGTGTTGATCAGGATATTCCTTACCGTCCATCCCGTCTCCGGCTTCCCGTCCTGTTCATCTACCATGAGCTGGAACAACTGATACGGATTCCCATTCTCATCTCTCAGGTAGTCGGAACCCGGATTTAACATCGTCGCCCTGTCAGCAGCATCCGCTAAAATATCATTGATCTTCGTGACTATATGATGCACCAGCTGATCGAACTCAGCCTGCACATTCATAATAAGGGACTGTGAAATATGTGTATTGTACCAGCCCTCTTCATACTTACCATCCGTATTGACATCATTGATCTCGTCGTAGGTAGCTCTGTGATCACCCCTTGCAAATAAGGTACTCTTCAGAGAACCGATATCTGTATTGTACACGGAGGATATCTTCTGGGTCAGATTAAAGACCTTCGCCCCCTGTATATTTTCCTCGGAAACGATCGGGTTGCCGTCCGCATCAAACTTATCAAAGTTGGCAAGCATCTTCCAGTATGGCGTATAAAAACCGGTCTTAGGATCTGTGTAGAGACACATCTCATTGACCAGGCCGCCCTTCACCAGATCCACTCCCTCAAACTGAACGCTCACATAACCGCTTATGTTTTCCTCATAGGAAATGTTGCCAATCTTAGCCAGCTCATCCAGAAGATAGTTTCTACGATCCCTCAGGTCATTGGCGTGCTCCGGGCCGCCCTCTACTCTCATGATCGACCGGTTCAGGGACTCAATCTCCTGCGCGTACGCATTGATCTTATCCACGTCGATCTTTACCGTTCTATTCATATTGTCCTGATAATCACAGAGACTGTTGTAAACTGCTCTTGCTTTCGTGATAAATTCGTAGGCTTTCGTCACGAACAGATCCTGATTGACAGACGAGGTAGGATCCTTAGCCAGCTCCTGTACCGCATGCCAGAGTCCATCTCCATTCTCCTCGTCGTACAGAGCCTTGGAAAATTCATGACCCTCGTTGGACTCTCCCAGAATATACTCTATCTCCGCTATCGACGCAGCGGAAACATCATAAAAAGCAGTCCGCCCTGCTTCGCGCCGATAGTTTTTGTCCAATATCCAATCTCTTTCCTGTCTCGTTCGGGTATAATTGACACCCAGACCTGTCTGGATCCAGTTTTTGTCAGCATATCTGGCCTGCGTAAGATAATTGCGCGTGCCCTGTGCTACCTGCTGTCTGGTATATCCTTGGGTGTCTAAGTTAGACATGTTATGCGCCGTAGTATTGAGCGCATTATTTGATGTTTGTAATCCTGATACGCCTATATAAAGGCTTGACATTAATGACATATTCTACCGTCCTCAACAATTACTGTTTGGCATCAAAAGCCTTGTGAGTCGTCCCGATCACATCACCGGTATTGCAGGCGCCCCTGTTATAATTTGCCGTTTCCGGCGCCTTATTCATGGACTGCATGATCTGCATATTGAACTGTACCATCTCCAGAGCGCTCTCGATCAACTCCCTGTTCTGTTCGTTGATCCGCTTTACCGCCTGAACATTTCTTTTCAGTTCGTCAAATACCGATGCCAGTTTTGTCTGTTCCTGTGGTCTGGCCTCCAGCATTTTGATCAAATCTACAATTTTCAGCTTCGTAACATCCTTGTTAAGTACGTTCGCAATATCATCAACAGCTTCGTTTCTCTGACGATCCAGATGATTGATCCTGCTTACTATGATTTGCTCTTCATCCGTGATTTCCGCTAAAGCCTTAATGTTGTCAGACACAATGGCAGGTGTTTTTTTCATGGACAGATCTAACAGGTTCTTGTACTCCAGATTTTCCTTTTCCAAAACCTCTATCAAGGTCTCCATTAAACTTGCCACGTCAAAACCTACCTTCTTTGGCCGATCCGCCAAACAAATTTACCAAGTGTCTATTATAAACTCCTGATCTCCTCATACTGCTTCATCAATTTTTCCGCAAAGCTCTCACCGCTCACCTGATAGGAACCGTTCGCGATGCCTGCCTTGATGGGCGCAGTCAACTCACTCCTGACATCATCGGCAACCGCAACCGCATTTTTCGCAATCTGAATATCCTTACCGATGCTGGAGATCTGAATTTTATCAGAAGTCGCATTTTTCGCAGTCTTCAGTGTCTTAGCGTTCTTCTTCGCGCCGTAGACCTGCTGTACCTGAGTATAAGCTTCTATACGCATATGTGACTCCTCCTTCCTCTATCTCAATATCCTACACTATAGGTATCGGATATTTTTGTCCAGACTTTAGAGGTAAGCTTGAAAATATTGCTTTACCTGGAACAGATCCTCCAATACGGCAATACTTTTTTCCTTCATCTCATCGTCCGCCTGCAGGATATCCGGCACCATGATCGGCATCATGCCTGCACGGTAGGCGGAACGGATACCATTATAGGAATCCTCGATCGCATA
>CAZUZZ010000084.1:0-6831 GCA_964625055.1 uncultured Bacteroides sp.
GACATCTTGTACTGGATCGCCATCACCATGTTCCAGACAGGGCTTCCTTTCTTTGTAACGAGCCTCTTAAAGCTGCCGGAGACCATGACGACTATTTATTTTGTGGGCATGACCGCCCTGTCGCTGGTTTTCTATATTCCGATCAACAAACTGGCTCCCAAACTGGGGAAAAAGAAGCTGATCCTGGCCGCCTTTGTGATCTTTGCCCTGTCTTATCTGTATACCGGATTCCTTGGACAGGCACTGGCGATTCCCGCCAGTGTACAGGGATATATTCTGATGGTAGTGGCTTCCCTGCCGATGGCTGTATTCGGCATTCTTCCTCAGGCAGTGGTTGCAGATATCGCCCAGAGCGACGCCAACCGCACGGGCAGCAACAGAGAGGGAATGTTCTACGCCTCCAGAACCTTTGCCTTTAAGCTGGGACAAAGCCTTTCCATGCTGTTATTCACGGCAGTTTCCACCATCGGAACCTCCACCGGCCTGGGCTACCGCATAGCAGCCTTCGGCGCGGCATTGTTCTGCGTGCTGGGCGGCATCATATTCCTCTTCTACAATGAACGCAAAATCGAGGAAAGCATCTAAAAAGGATTAACAATATGGATAAAGAAAGCATTCACGATATGATCATACCGGAAGAGAAGTGCGATGAGGCAATGAAGAACATTGTCCTGCCCTATCTCGCGCCCAGAAAGACAGAACACTACTGCGAACGCGAAGCGGGAAGACGACTCTTCTACATTCGCTGCCTCGCCGACCAGCCCAAGGGCATCGTCGTAATTTCACACGGTTATACAGAAACCGCAGAAAAGCATCTGGAAAACATCTACTATTTTCTCCGCTGGGGATATCATGTCTTTATGCCGGAGCACTGCGGACACGGGCGCAGCTACCGGCTCTGCAGCGATGCCAAAGACCTGTCTCTGGTGCATATAGATGATTATATGAGATATGTGAAGGATCTGTTGTTTGTCGCCCGCAGCGCGGCACAGGACTACCCGAACCTGCCTCTCCTTCTCTACGGCCATTCTATGGGAGGCGGTATTGCAGCAGCCGCGGCGGCACAGGCACCCGAATTATTCTCCCGGTTGATCCTCTCTTCTCCCATGATCCGCCCAAACAGCGCTCCCGTGCCCTGGCCTTTGGCCCGCCTGATCGCCGGAACGTTCTGCATCCTGGGAAAGGCAGAGCAGTATGTGGCAGGACACCGCCCCTACGACGGGCAGGAAACCTTTGCCGACAGCGCCTCCGTCTCGAAAGCAAGATTCGACTATTATCAGCAAAAAAGAAATGCCGAATCCTTATATCAGATGAATGCGGCGTCTTATGGATGGCTCTGGCAGACTGCACGGCTGAACCACTATCTGCAAAAAGAAGCATGGCGCCAGATTGCCTGTCCCGTTCTTCTTTTTCAGGCCGAACACGAGATCTTTGTCTCCAAGGAAGAGCAGGAGCTGTTTGTGAAAAAACTGAATCAGAATAAGCCCGGAAATGCGGAGCTGATCAAGATCCCCGGAACGAAGCATGAGATATTCAATTCCGGGGCAGAAATTTTGGAAGAATACTGGCAAAGAATCAGTATGGCACTGCCTATTCCCATGTCCTGAGTTCTTCCACCTCCTCGCCTTTTTCCAACAAGAAAAATCTTCCCTCCACGCAGATTGCCGCCTTATCATTTTTATCAATCAGAATGTCGATCTCCTCCTCAAAATCAAAGGTCCGCATTGTGGCCACACAGATCGGCGCTTCCATGGCAAGCGTCTGGGGCTGTCTGTATACCTTATATAGATTCTCCGGGCTGGTGTAATAATAGCCATATTCCGACGCGCTTTGGAAGGATTTCACGGTATGCTCTTTTCTGTCCCAGCTCATGTTGAGTTCCTGCCCCAGATAGGCATCCGTCAGTTCCTGTGTACGCTTCTGCGTTCTCTCGTAGGCAGCCGAACCGGTATCTTCCACCAAAAGAGCATCGGATTCTCCCAAAAACTCCGTGACCTTCCACGCTTCCAGCATGGCAAAAAACACCTTTCCGCTGTCAATATGGTTATCATACAGATACCACGGCATTTCCGTCCCGTAACTGCCTTCATTGCGAAGGTACGAGCAAAGCCGCACCGAAGCCGCATCTATATGGACGACTGTCCCGATCAGATCCGGTGTGATAAAATCATACAACACAACACTTTCTATTTTTTTCCGTGCATCCCGGTTCACTATACACAGATAAGGATTCCCCTGCGAAGAAAGGAAATAATGCTCCTGCGTATCCGCACCATAAACATAGAGCCCCTTCTGCGCCCTTATCGCTCCGGTGTCATCTTTCTTACACGGAAACCACATATAACTGTACAGATCTCCCCAGTAATTATACCCCCTGTATACCAAAAACTCTTCTGAGGCATCCGCCCCTTCCATGAGGTAATATTTCGTTGACTTGGCATCACGGATATAGGCATGTCCGGCATCATACCTGATCAGTGTTCCTGTCTCTTCCCTCTTGATATAATCCAGCTTTTCCGCTATGGACAGTTCCTTTTCCGCTATCGCTTCCCGCTGCAGCAATTCCTCCACGGCGTCTGTCCGCATCGCCTCATACAGGCTCTCGATCAGCTCATCGCAGACCGCAGCTTCCCGGTACTCATCCGTTTGATACTCTCTGACAATTCCATACGGAAAGTTATAATATGCCTGCTCCTCATTTTCAGGCAGCGGCTCCCGATAGACAATCGGAATCGGATCTCCCTCCGATGTACACACCTCAATATTAGAATATAACTCTTTAATCACGCCCTCGATATATAGCGGTTCTGTCACTTCCCTGGGCACTATCTCGTAATCATATGCTCTGCTCCTTGCTTCATCGCTCATGATTCCCTCATTGAACTCCGTCGTCAGGAACTGTCCGCACCCCAGATCCGCCCAGACCATGTAATGCCAGTTTATCGATTGAGAATGAACAAATTCATAGCACGGCCTATAGTAGATCTCTATTCCGCCTACCGTCATATGATAGATGTCTCCCAGTACATTATCACGATTATAATGGGATTCAAAATCCTCCATGATCTCTTTCTCTGCTTCTTCTGTATCCCAGGAAGCAACCAATTCATAGTCCATAAAGTCATAATTCTCATTTGTCATGTGGCATCTTTCATATCCGACAGTCCCCTCTGCCCACTCCTTAGCCGAGAACCCTTTCCACTGGGGAATTTTGACACAGATCTCGCCGCTATGGGATGTCAGCGTCACTTTTTCTGTATCATCAACTGTGTACAGAATGCCTTCTCTGCGATTCCGCTCCTTGTCCTCGGAAAAACCGGATGTCCAGTCCTCTTCCACTGAAAATGCTCTGCCGCCTCCCTGAGACAAGGTACCATCGGCTGCATATTCGCTATGATTTTGTCCCTGCTGCAAAAAATCCGGAATGCTCAATTTAACAAGCATGAACACACCAAGCAATATGATCCCACTGGCTATTTTCCCCAGTCCGGCAACGCCTGTCTTTACGCATATTAGAATCCAAATAAAAATCAATGCTATCAATAAAATGATAATGCCCGTTTCCTGCATCGATGCTCTATCTCCATTTATCAAACCATGTTTTATCACTCTGAATCATTTACAGGATTTATGTCGAAATCCACGCCCTCCATCGTACTCTCAGCATATATATCTGTTATCACATCGTTCTCTAACACAATGACCAGCCTGTCTCCGTATTTCGACAACGAATATACTGCCTCCTCATAATCCGGATTCTCCTGCGATTCCCGTATTTCTTCTGGTTCCCCCATTACCTCAATCATAGTCTCTCTTGCATCCCCGACCTGCATCATACCGGAATACGCCGACGACATATGCATACGCATCGTATTGCCCTCTATTTCTATGCCAGTATCCGTCATTGTATTGCCCACTGTATCATCACCGGCAGTTTCTTCCATATCATTACCCGCATTTTCAACCGCATTATCTATTTCATTCTCTATCAAGGTTGTCATGGGTATTTCCTGAATTTTCGGCACCTCCCGTGTATTCCTCATGTACCCGGCAGTAAAACGTAGTATGGCTCCGACAACGATCGTGATGATCCACACAGTTCTTCTTATCTTACGTCCTCTCGTTTCGGCATCGTCCCCGCTTCCGTATGCGCTTTCTCCGGCATAGGCTTTGTATATCTTCTTTTCTGCGTAATCCACCGGATTTAACAGACCGATATTTTGCAGCGCAATCTTTTCGTCCCGGCTGTACTCGGTAATAACCGTTAACTGCTTTTTTAAGAAACTATACATCTCGTATTCAATTGTCCGATTCTCGAAACAGTCTCCGAGCATCTCCAGAAATTCTCTTGTGCAGATGTATGGCAATCTGGTTTCCTGAGCAAAGAAAACTTCCCACTCTTTTATATCAAGTTCATTCTCCCCGGATATCTTTTTGAAATTATTTATTACCTCCTGCACGTTGCGCTTGAATGCTTCCTTATCCTGATGCTGCTTTTCCCTTGCCATTTCCCCGATGTTATCAAACAAGGCATCCATCTCTTGCGACTCCGCTTCCGAATGTTTTTCCTGCACTGGCAGCTCCACTTCCGGTTCTTCCTCCCGCACCGGCGGCTCTGGCACTTCCATCTGCCTCGACGGTTCTGGCGGTTCTGCCGCCATGGGCGGTTTCCCATACTCCGCTATCTTTAATGCCTGCTCGTAAGCATCATGAATTTTCTCCCACTCTTCGGGAAACTCCTCGGGATGATAGCGTTTCACTAATCTGGCATAGGCTCTTTTTATTTCCTTTTTATCAGTTGTCGGTTCTATTTCCAATATCCGGAATACATTTTCGCTCATTTTTGCCGCCATTACCTTTCGTACTTCTCGCCGTTATCCTCTTTTTCTTCCTCCCACTCTCTAAAGAGCGTCTCCATCTCACGTTCTTCCTCATCCTCTTCCTGATACCAGGCGCCATCCTTTAACAGATCATCCGTAAAACCCACATAGCTGTTCAGCAGCCCCTCTATATATGCAAAATAGACCGTAAGATATTTTCTTGCCTGTGGCAGCCTATGCTCATCAAAATTCATCATATGTTGAAAATATTGCATTCGTCCGAGAATCTCATCCCGCATTTCTTTCTGACTGCACTGCATGAAAAGCCGTTGTCCCCATTCCAGAATGTAGGTATTCCTCTCATCCGCAAGGGGATTTTTTATCCTTTCAAATTCCTTTAATTTCTCATCAATTTCCTCCTGTGTCATATCAAGATCTTTATTGACAATGACTAATTTCTTTTCTTCTTTTGTCAACGGAATTTTGGCTTCTACTTCCAACACACCGTTAATATCATAGGTAAAACGCACAAAACACTGCACCTGCCCCGCAGCCATCGGCGGAATGTCAAACAAGATCTCCCCCAGATACAGATTCTCCGATACATACATGGCTTCGCCTTGATAGATTCTCAGAGCTACCCGCTGCTGCCTGTCATAGGCATTCGCATACATTTCTTCCCTGCTGATCGGAAGAGGGCTGTTTCTTTCGATGATAAAGGACATGAGCTCTTTATATGGATCCTGATGATTTGCAACCTTTATGCCAAGTGAAAACGGACAGATATCCGTCAAAAGCAGGTCCTTTACATCCTTGTCACGTTCCTTGATTCCCGCACAGACACCACATCCGAGCGCGATCATATAGTCCGGTTCTTTTGTTTCAATATCTTCCCTCTTCAGCAGATAGGATAAATATTGCCGTACGACCGGCATTTTACACGAACCTCCCACAAGCACAATTTGACTAACCTGGTCAGTAGAAATCTGTGCATCCACAAACACCTTGCTGACAGGTTTCCCGATCCGGTCAAACAAAGGCGCGCATATTTTAACGACCTCTTTTCTTGTGATCTCTATCTCGTTATTTATTTCCCGGCAATTCACCACCATATTCGCCGATGGATTTTCGGTCAATTCTCTTTTGCAAAGCTCTGCGCTCTTTTGGACGATCGCTTTTGTTTCCGGTTCCATCGCTGCGTAGTTCAAACCCAGACTCTTTGCAAAATGCTCGGCGATCATATCATCGAAATCCTGACCGCCAAGCTGATTGTCCCCGCTGACCGCCTGTATTTCGATAACATTGTCAAAACACTCTACCAGAGAAACATCCAGTGTTCCACCGCCAAAATCAAATACAAGCAGCGTCGCATCTTCTTCCTGATTGAAGTTCTGACACGCAAGCGCCGCCGCCGAGGGCTCATTGATAATGCGCTCCACCTTAAGACCCGCCAGCATACCGGCACGTTTTGTCGCATTCCTTGCCATGTCATTAAAATAGGCGGGAACACTGATGATCGCCTCTTCCACCGGCTCTCCCAAATACCGCTCCGCATCCTCTTTGAGCTTTCTTAAGACAAAGGCGGACAGTTCCTCCGGACGATAGGATTTTCCCCCGAGCATATATTTGCGGGATGTGCCCATAAAACGTTTGAAAACGCTGGCCGTCTCATCCGGATGGGACGCCAGACGCTCTTTCGCCGTTTTTCCCACATATACGGTGCCGTCTTTCCCGAAGCTGACAACGCTCGGCGTCAGATATTCTCCGAATGCATTGGGTATCAGCCTGCTTTCCCCATCCTGCCATACCGCCGCAAGGCTGTTTGTTGTTCCTAGATCAATGCCGATTATTTTGCTCATATATTCCTCCGCATTTTTGCTCACATATCTGTCTGCTTTTGCGTATCATCCTCCACTGATCCCCAGCAAAATACGGCTCTCCCGCAGTGCGTGGGCCGAATCATAATCATATTCTATGGTCTGTATATTTACATTCGGGTATCGTTCATGAA
>CAZUZZ010000085.1:0-6826 GCA_964625055.1 uncultured Bacteroides sp.
CATGAGCCAGCTTGTGCCCAGGCCCGGCGAGGTGATCCGGACTTTTCAGGAGAAGTATGAGAGAGATCCGAAGGAAGCCACGGATTATTTCTATAAACTGAGTCAGGATACGGATTATATCAGACGGTATCGGATCAAAAAGGATCAGAAATGGATATCCCCGACGAAGTACGGCGACCTGGATATCACCATCAACCTCTCCAAGCCGGAGAAGGACCCTAAGGCGATCGCGGCGGCTAAGAATGCAAAGCAGAGCGGTTATCCGAAATGTCTTCTGTGCAGAGAAAACGAGGGCTATGCAGGGCGTGTCAATCATCCGGCCAGACAGAATCACAGGATCATTCCTGTGACCATCAACGGCAGCGACTGGGGTTTTCAGTATTCCCCGTATGTGTATTACAATGAGCACTGCATCGTGTTTAACAGTAAGCACGTTCCCATGAAAATCGAGCATGACACCTTCTGTAAGCTGTTTGATTTCGTAAAACAATTCCCCCACTATTTTGTGGGTTCTAACGCGGATCTGCCGATCGTGGGGGGCTCTATCTTAAGCCATGATCATTTCCAGGGAGGGCATTACGAGTTTGCTATGGCGAAAGCGCCCGTGGAACGACAGTTCAAGGTGGCAGGCTTTGAGGATGTGGAGGCCGGTGTTGTGAATTGGCCCATGTCCGTGATTCGGATCTCCCATGAAGATTCCGGCAGACTGGTGGCGTTTGCAGATGTGATTCTGGAAAAATGGCGGGGATATACCGATGAGGAAGCTTTTATCTATGCTGAGACCGATGGGGAACCGCACAATACGATCACACCTATTGCCAGAAAGCGGGGAGATAAGTTTGAACTGGATCTGGTGCTCCGCAACAACATTACGACCGAGGAGCATCCTCTGGGCGTGTACCATCCTCATGCCAAGCTGCATCATATTAAGAAGGAGAATATCGGCCTGATCGAAGTGATGGGGCTTGCGGTGCTGCCGGCCAGACTGAAGGGGGAGATGGAGCATCTCGCCGAAGCGATCCTGGCAGGAGATGATATCCGTAAGGATGAAGAGCTTGCCAAGCATGCTGATTGGGTGGAGGAATTTTTACCGCGCTATCAGGAGGTAAGCAAGGACAATATAACCGAGATTCTGCACAAAGAAATCGGCAATGTCTTTATGGAGGTGCTTGAGGACGCAGGCGTTTATAAGAGAGACGAAAAGGGACAGGCGGCCTTTGACAGATTTCTCTCTTTTCTATAGAACAAGAAATGAGGCGGGATTATACGATCCCGCCTTTAAAGATACGTTTATGAACGTATAGATCAGATATGACAGCAAAGGGGATTTGGCATAACAGGCGCTGACAATCTGAATAGATGTGCTATATTTCATCGCTTATATCCAGCATACTTCGCAGAAAATTATAACAATCTCCCTGTTGTTTTTGGTTCATTTTCTGATAAAGAGTGATAAGCCGTTGATACTTTTTCAGATTATGCATATTATCTTCTAACAGGTAATCTGCGGTCAGACGTTCCTCAGAAAGTAACAGAATGTAGTCAGTAGTGACCTGAAAGAAACGAGATAGATCAATTAGGAGCAGTGCGTCAGGGGTGCTGGCGCCACATTCAATTTTACTCAGACTTGTCTGGTTGATACCCAAGTGTTCTGCAAGGGCTTGCTGAGTCAGTTTTTTTTCCAGGCGGAGTTCCTTTATCCTTGTTTTCATTCGTGCTCCCTTTTTATTATTGTAGTTTATTTTCGACAAAAAAATATTCTAATTTTTAATATTAATATTCCAATTAGAATATTTAAGAGAAAATAAAGTTTTTGTTTTATTTATAAAGGAAAAACCACAAGATATAGAAAAATAAAAAGAGAGAACACCTATAAAATATAGAAAAGGTTGATTAAATGACAGATTCTTATGTATGTATTGATCTGGAGACGACGGGACTGGATCCCAAACGGGACAGGATCATAGAAATCGGTGCGGTCAAAGTAGAGCAGGGAGAAATCACAGGAGAATGGCATACGTTGGTGAATCCCGGCCGGAAACTGGAGGAGCGTATCGTGGAGCTTACCGGGATTCGGGATGACGAGCTTGTCGGGGCCAGGACAATTTCGGAGATCTTGCCCGATCTGTTTGCGTTTTTGGGGGAAAGGACGCTCTTGGGACACAGTGTGCTCTTTGATTTTTCCTTTCTGAAAAAGGCGGCGGTGAATGAGAGATTGTCGTTCGAGAGACAAGGAATCAACACCTTAAAGATCGCACGAAAATATCTGCAGGATTTGGAGAGCCGGGCATTAGGGGCCCTTTGTAAGCATTATGGGATACCGCACAGCGCGCACAGAGCCCTGGAGGATGCCCGCGCCACGACAGCGTTGTATCAGAAACTTTGGGATGAATTTTATGAGAAAGAAGAGCAGGAGGGTGATAAGAGCCTGTTTCGCCCCAGACCGCTTGTGTATAAGGCGAAACGGGATACTCCGCTCACACAGGCGCAAAAAGAACAGTTATATAAATTGTTGGACAGGCATAAACTGGTAGTAGACTACGAGATCGAAAGGATGACCCGCAGCGAAGCTAGTCGTCGGATCGATCGGATTCTTGCAGAATACGGACGATAGTTTTTTGCATGGCGGAGTTTAGAGTCTCCGCTATAGGGTAAAGGCTGCGTATCTTTTCGGGCGTCCCCTGTTCCTGATAGATCTGGCAAAGCAGACGGTAGGTGGCACTGACATCGGTGCCCGTGGATACGGCAAACTCCAGAAGCTGACAAGCCTGTGAGGGGTAACCGCCATCGTAGAGGGCCTGAGCCCACTGCTGCAGGGTTCGAACCAGAAGCGTATAATTCTGGTCGTAGGAGGTCAAAAGATCAATATTGGGAGCGCCGTAGCGCAGTTTTAACTCTGTGTTTGAAAGTCCCGTAAAATTTACGATGGGAAGCTCTTTTAAAGAAAGAATGATCTGCTGATAATCCTCCACTTTGGGCACATCAGAAAGAAGCTCCATCGGAAAGATCTCCATGGGCAGTTTGATATAGGGCAGATCGTCCAGCGATTTGCGTCGGGTGTTGTTTGCGGCCCGCTCTTTCTCCCAGTATTCCTGTTGAAGAGCGGCAGTCGTTTTTTTGTTTTTGGCGGAAGCGATAGCGATGGCAGCTATCAAGATCAGAGTGCTTGCAAAAAGTATCAAATTCATATATAATTCCTTTATGCCAAGGGGCATTCCTTACTTAAAATTATAGTGCAATTTCTTGCAGAGGTGTTATTTATGAAGTGGAACAGAAAGACGAAAAAAATTATGTCATCAATTATTATCATTATTATAGTGTTGGCGATGATCATTCCTATGCTTGCCTCTGCGCTGACTACATTTTAGCACAGATTTTTTTGGCAGGCAATTGAAGGGGAGTAATGTAATTATGAAAAGGGTATCGTTGATGATTCCGACGGCGCTGGCTGCGGCAATTTTTTTTGTCACACCGGTGCAGGCCAGAGAGCAGAAAATTGAAGCAGGCATCTATGTGGAAGATATAGATCTCTCAGGGCTGACGAAGAGCGAGGCAAAGGAGCAGATCGAGAACTATATCGCGGATTTTGGTGATGCCCCGGTCAGGCTGCATGTGGAGAATGAGGGAACGATCGATACAACTGCCGGGGATCTGGGCCTGAAGTGGGGGAATGAAGATATTCTGGATGAAGTGGTGAACTTTGGCCGAGACGGAGATATTTTACGCTGCTATAAGGAGCTTCGGGATTTAGAGCATCGAAATAAGGTGTATCGAACCAGCTTTGATTTCGATAAGAATAAGATTCGTGCGTTGATCGAAGAGAATGCGGAACAGTATAATCAGGAGGCTGTCAACGCCACATTGCAGAAGACGGAGACGGGTTTCGAGATCACGGAGGGACAGACGGGCAGAGCCATAGATACGGAAGCCTCTGTGGACGCGGTATATGATTATCTGACCGGAGACTGGAATGGCGGGGCCGCTGAGGTGGATCTTGTCGTGGGGGTGGATGAGCCCAAGGGAACGGCGGAAACTCTGGCAAAGGTGAAAGATGTGCTGGGTACCTTTACCACCAGCTATTCTACTTCCGGGGGTTCGAGAAGCGCCAATGTAGCAAACGGATGCAGTCTGATAGACAGCACGACGCTGTATCCGGGCGATGAATTTTCTGCTTATGAGGCGGTAGCGCCTTTTACTGAAGCGAATGGTTACTATATGGCCGGTTCTTATCTGAACGGTCAGGTGGTAGACAGTCTGGGAGGCGGAATCTGTCAGGTATCTACGACGCTTTATAATGCAGTGCTTCGAGCAGAACTGGAGGTGACGGAGCGGTATAATCACTCCATGATCGTCACTTATGTGGATCCTTCGGCGGATGCGGCGATCGCAGAGTCCTCCGGCAAGGATTTTAAATTTAAAAATAATTTGGAGTATCCTATTTATATAGAAGGGTATACAACCCCTGATAAACACATCACCTTTACGATCTATGGTGTGGAGACCAGAGACAGCAGCCGGGAAGTGATCTATGAGAGCCAGGTGCTGGAGCGGATGGAACCGGATACGGAGCTCATCTACACAGACGAGTCCCAGCCGGTGGGTTTTTGTTCCGTGCAGTCGGCTCATGTGGGATATAAGGCACAGCTTTGGAAGGTTGTGAAGGAGAATGGTGTGGAGGTAAGCCGTGAGCAGGTGAACAGCAGCTCCTACATGAAAGCGCCCAGAAGCGCAACGGTGGGCGTGGCAACGGCGGATCCGGGTGCCTACAATGCTATTATGGCAGCAGTGGGAACAGGCAGTATAGATGCAGTCAAAGAGGTGGCGGGTGCATACCGGGCAGCTGCGGAAGCGGCAGCAGCCCAGGCAGCGGCACAGCAGCAGGAGGCGCCTCCGCCGGAGGGATGATCCTTCGAAGAGTAAGGCAGAAACATGAAACAGGGAAAATTATCAGAAACCCATAGAGAAGAAGTGAGAAGTGGCGCAGGGCTGGGGAGAGACTGCGCCATTTTAGCGCAGACTGCCGGTACGGATCAGGATATTGTGGTGAGCAAGTGGATCGGTCTGGAGGGAACCGCGGAGCTTGCGAGACAGTGTCGTGAGAAGCTTCGAGAACGGTTTCCCGCGCGAATGATTGATGAGGCGGCTGCTTTTGATAAGTACTTGTCAGTCGAGCCGGAGGCCGCCACCGCCATGAAGTCCGGCGTTTGCGGTATGCATGGCGTCTCTCGCGGAGGCATCTTTGCCGGGTTGTGGGAGATGGCGCAGGAAGCCGGCGTCGGACTGGAAGTGGACTTAAGAAAAATACCTGTCAGACAGGAAACCATAGAGATCTGTGAAGTTTTTGGGGAGAACCCATATGAACTTTTATCGGGTGGATGCCTTATTATGACAGCAAGAGACGGAAACGCTCTTGTGATGGCATTAGAGAGGGAAGAGATTCCGGCCGTAGTGATTGGTCGTACCACATCTGGAAACGATCGGGTGCTTTACAATCAAGGACATAAACGGTATCTGAACAAACCCAAAGTGGAGCAGATTTACGCAAACCAATAGAAGAGAGAATGGAGGATAAACAAGATGAGAGAGGAATTATTATCTATCATAGAAAGAAACAGCCGCATAGATCTGAAAGAGCTGGCGGTGATCTTAGGTGTTGAGGAGATCGACGTGGTAAATGAATTGCAGGCTTTGGAGGAGGAGGGGATCATCTGTGGATATCACACGATGATCGATTGGGAAAAGACCTCCATTGAGAAGGTTTCCGCGCTGATCGAGGTGAGAGTGACGCCCCAGAGAGGACAAGGTTTTGATAATCTTGCAGAGCGGGTTTATAAGTATCCGGAGGTAACGTCTGTATACCTGATCTCCGGCGGCTATGATCTGCTGGTCACTCTGGAGGGAAAATCCTTAAAGGAGATATCGGGCTTTGTATCCGATAAGCTCTCCACCCTGGATTCCGTCTTGAGCACGGCGACTCATTTTATTTTGAAAAAATATAAGGATCATGGTACGATCCTGACGAAAAAGTATGAGGATACAAGAGAGAAGGTGACACCGTGAAGGATCTGTTATCAAAGCAGGCGGTAGCTATAAAACCGTCGGGTATTCGAAAATTTTTTGATATTGTCAGTGAGATGGAGGATGCGCTTTCTCTCGGCGTTGGCGAGCCGGATTTCGATACGCCATGGCATATTCGGGACGAGGGTATCTATTCTCTGGAAAAGGGGCGCACCTTTTACACTTCTAACAGCGGTTTAAAAGAGCTGCGTGAAGAGATAACCACTTATATGAAGAGAAAACAAGGCGTTACCTATGATCCAATGAAGGAAGTACTGATTACGGTGGGAGGTTCTGAGGCTATTGATATTGGTCTGCGCGCCGTGGTCAATCCCGGTGACGAGGTTCTGATTCCGCAGCCCAGTTTTGTATCTTATGAGCCTTGTGCGATCATGGCGGGCGGCGTGCCGGTGATCATAGAACTGAAGGCGGAAAATGAATTTCGTCTGACAGCACAGGAGCTGGAAGATGCCATTACAGATAAGACAAAGATACTGATCCTTCCCTTCCCCAACAATCCTACGGGAGCGATTCTGGAGCGAGAGAATCTGGAAGAGATCGCGGCAGTAATCAGGAAACATGACATACTTGTTATGTCTGATGAGATCTACTCGGAGCTGACTTATAAAGAAAAACATGTCTCCATCATAGAGATGGAAGGGATGCGTGACAGAACCATTCTGATCAACGGATTTTCCAAAGCATACGCTATGACGGGATGGAGACTGGGGTATGCCTGCGGACCGGTCAATATCATAGAGCAGATGAC
>CAZUZZ010000086.1:0-3064 GCA_964625055.1 uncultured Bacteroides sp.
CGGAGAATCCGCGCGTTACGGACGAGACGGTCTATATGACGGCGGACGAGGAGGATAATTACCATGTAGCGCAGGCTTCTGCGCCTTTGGATAAAGACGGATACTTTACAAGAAACAGCGTATCCGGTCGTTATAAGACAGAAACCCAGGAATATCCGAAAGGCATGTTTGATTATATGGACGTGTCTCCGAAGATGGTATTCTCGGTGGCGACGGCGCTGATCCCGTTCCTGCAGAACGACGATGCGAACCGTGCACTGATGGGTTCCAACATGCAGAGACAGGCAGTGCCCCTGCTCTTTACCGAGACACCCGTGGTGGGAACCGGTATGGAGCCGAAGGCGGCTGTGGACTCCGGCGTCTGTGTGGTTGCCAGAAAGTCCGGCACCATCGATTATGTGTCGGCGGATCTGATCAAAATGACCTGTGACGACGGGGAGAAGGATGAGTATCATCTGATGAAATTCTCCCGCAGTAACCAGTCCAACTGCTATAACCAGAAGCCCATTGTGCAGAAAGGTATGCACGTGGAGGAGGGCGACGTGATCGCCGATGGTCCTTCCACGGATGGCGGTGAGCTGGCGCTGGGTAAGAATCCGCTGATCGGTTTCATGACCTGGGAAGGTTATAACTATGAGGACGCGGTACTTTTGAGTGAGAGACTGGTGCAGGAGGACGTCTATACCTCCGTGCACATGGAAGAGTACGAGGCGGAGGCCCGTGACACTAAGCTTGGACCCGAGGAGATCACCAGAGATGTGCCCGGTGTGGGTGACGATGCGCTGAAGGATCTGGATGACAGAGGAATCATCCGCATCGGTGCGGAAGTGCGTGCCGGCGATATTCTGGTGGGTAAGGTGACGCCTAAGGGCGAGACCGAGCTGACCGCGGAGGAGAGACTGCTGCGCGCGATCTTCGGCGAGAAGGCAAGAGAGGTGCGTGACACTTCCCTGAAGGTGCCTCACGGCGAGTACGGTATTGTAGTGGATGCCAAGGTGTTTACCAGAGAGAACGGCGATGAGCTGTCTCCCGGCGTAAACCAGGCAGTCCGTATCTATATTGCACAGAAGAGAAAGATTTCCGTGGGTGATAAGATGGCAGGCCGTCACGGTAACAAGGGTGTGGTTTCCCGCGTGCTGCCGGTTGAGGATATGCCTTATCTGCCCAACGGTCGTCCTTTGGATATCGTGTTGAATCCTCTGGGCGTGCCTTCCCGTATGAATATCGGGCAGGTGCTTGAGATCCATCTGTCCCTAGCTGCGAAGGCGCTGGGCTTTAACGTGGCTACACCGGTGTTTGACGGTGCAAAAGAGGATGATATCATGGACACTCTGGATCTGGCAAACGATTACGTCAATCTGGAGTGGGAAGAGTTTGAGAAAAAGCATAAAGCGGAGCTTTTGCCGGAGGTTATGGAGTATCTGTCCGAGAACAGAGAGCACAGAAAGCTGTGGAAGGGCGTACCGATCTCCAGAGACGGCAAGGTGAGATTGCGGGATGGCAGAACAGGCGAGTATTTCGATTCGCCGGTCACCATCGGACATATGCACTACCTGAAGCTCCATCATCTGGTAGACGATAAGATCCATGCACGTTCTACAGGTCCTTACTCTCTGGTAACGCAGCAGCCTCTGGGCGGTAAAGCGCAGTTCGGCGGACAGCGTTTCGGTGAGATGGAGGTGTGGGCGCTGGAGGCTTACGGCGCGGCATACACTTTGCAGGAGATTCTGACGGTGAAATCCGATGATGTGATAGGTCGTGTGAAGACCTACGAAGCGATCATCAAGGGCGATAATATTCCGGAGCCCGGTGTACCGGAGTCCTTCAAGGTGCTTTTGAAAGAGCTGCAGTCTCTGGGACTGGATGTCAGAGTGCTTCGTGACGACCAGACCGAAGTGGAGATCATGGAGACCATCGACTATGGCGAGAACGATTACCGCTACGAGATCGAGGGAGATTCCCGGAATTATAATTACGAGAGAGAATCTTTCGGTTCCATGGGCTATCAGAGGCAGGAGTTTGACGACGACAGCGGAGAGCTTGTGAGCAGCGAGGACGATGCCTTTGAGGAGGCGGACGAGGCGTTCGAGGAGGCCTACGAAGAATAGATTTGAAATTCCATCATGTTGAATCATACGAATTTGAATGGAGGTTAATGCAGGATGTCAGATATGAAACAGGAAGCGTATCAACCTATGACATTTGACGCGATCAAGATAGGATTGGCGTCCCCCGAGAAGATCAGAGACTGGTCCAGGGGTGAGGTCACCAAGCCGGAGACGATCAATTACAGAACCTTAAAGCCTGAGAAAGAGGGCCTGTTCTGCGAGAAGATCTTCGGACCCAGCAAGGACTGGGAGTGCCACTGTGGTAAGTATAAGAAGATCAGATACAAGGGCGTAGTCTGCGACCGCTGCGGCGTTGAAGTAACCAAGTCCAGTGTCCGCAGAGAGCGCATGGGCCGCATCGAGCTGGCGGCGCCGGTATCTCATATCTGGTATTTTAAGGGAATCCCGAGCCGTATGGGGCTGATCCTGGATCTCTCTCCCAGAGTGCTTGAGAAGGTGCTCTACTTTGCATCCTATATCGTGCTGGACGGCGGTGAGACAGATCTGGATTACAAGCAGGTTCTCTCCGAGAAGGAGTATCAGGACGCAAGGGAGACTTGGGGCAATAAATTCCGTGTAGGCATGGGCGCTGAGGCAATCAAGGAGCTTCTGCAGGCCATTGATCTGGAAGAGGAAGCGGCGGAGCTGAAGGAGGGCTTGAGAGAGTCCACCGGACAGAAGCGTGCCCGCATCATTAAGAGACTGGAAGTGGTGGAGGCTTTCCGGGAGTCCGGGAACCAGCCGGAGTGGATGATCATGGATGTGATCCCGGTGATCCCGCCGGATCTGCGGCCTATGGTACAGTTGGACGGCGGTCGTTTTGCGACCTCCGACTTAAACGATCTCTACAGAAGGATCATCAATAGAAATAACCGCCTGAAAAGGCTTTTGGAGCTGGGCGCTCCCGATATCATTGTCCGCAATGAGAAGCGTATGCTGCAGGAGGCAGTGGACGC
>CAZUZZ010000086.1:3164-6790 GCA_964625055.1 uncultured Bacteroides sp.
GGCATTTCCCAGAATATCAAGGCGGCTAAGAAGCTGGTAGAGAGACTGGACACCCAGGTGTGGGATGTGCTGGAGGAAGTGATCACGGAGCACCCGGTGATGTTGAACCGTGCGCCTACCCTGCACAGACTCGGTATTCAGGCGTTTGAGCCCATCCTGGTAGAGGGTAAGGCGATCAAGCTGCATCCCCTCGTTTGTACGGCATTTAATGCCGATTTCGACGGTGACCAGATGGCAGTGCATCTTCCTCTTTCCGTGGAAGCGCAGGCAGAGTGCAGATTCCTTCTGCTCTCCCCGAATAACCTGTTAAAGCCGTCGGACGGCGGCCCGGTGGCGGTGCCCTCTCAGGATATGGTGCTGGGTATCTATTACCTGACACAGGAGAGACCCGGAGCAGAGGGAGAAGGCAAGTTCTTTAAGAACGTGAACGAGGCGATCCTTGCCTATGAGAATAAAGTATGTACCCTGCATTCCAGAATCACGGTCAGAGTGACGAAGAAGACGGCTGACGGTGAGGAAGTATCCGGCAATGTGGAGTCCACCCTCGGCAGATTCCTCTTTAACGAGATCCTGCCGCAGGATCTGGGTTATGTGGACAGAAGCGATCCGGAGAACCTTCTGAAGCTGGAAGTGGATTTCCATGTGGGTAAGAAACAGCTGAAGCAGATCCTGGAGAAAGTCATCAATATCCACGGTGCAGTGCGCACTGCGGAAGTGCTGGATCTGATCAAGGCAACCGGCTACAAGTATTCCACGCAGGCAGCTATGACCGTTTCTATCTCCGATATGACGGTGCCGGCAAAGAAAGCGGAAATGCTGGAAGCTGCTCAGGCGACGGTAGACAAAATCTCCGTGAACTTCCGAAGAGGTCTGATCACGGAGGAGGAGAGATACCGTGCGGTGGTTGAGACCTGGAACGAGACGGATAAGGAGCTCACAGAGGTACTTCTGTCCGGTCTGGATAAGTACAATAACATTCATATGATGGCGGATTCCGGCGCCCGTGGTTCCAACCAGCAGATCAAACAGCTGGCGGGTATGCGTGGTCTGATGGCAGATACCACAGGCCGTACCATCGAGCTGCCGATCAAATCGAATTTCCGTGAAGGTCTGGATGTATTGGAATATTTCATGTCTGCGCACGGCGCTCGTAAGGGTCTGTCCGATACCGCGCTGCGTACTGCGGACTCCGGTTATCTGACCAGACGAATGGTGGATGTATCGCAGGAGCTGATCATCCGTGAGACGGACTGCTGCGAGGGCAAAGAGGAGATCCCCGGCATGACCGTCAAAGCCTTTATGGATGGCAAGGAGACCATTGAAGGATTGAAAGACAGAATCACAGGACGTTTCTCCTGTGAGGATATTCTGGATAAAGACGGCAATATGATTGTGAAGAGAAATCACATGATCACGCCTGCCCGCGCTGAGAAGATCCTGAGCGTAGGCGTAAATGAGAAAGGTGAGCCTGTGGAGGCGGTCAAGATCCGTACGATCTTAACCTGCCGCTCCCATGTGGGAATCTGTGCAAAATGCTACGGCGCTAACATGGCGACGGGCGAAGCGGTTCAGGTCGGTGAGGCAGTCGGTATTATTGCGGCACAGTCCATCGGTGAGCCCGGTACACAGCTTACCATGCGTACCTTCCATACCGGCGGCGTGGCCGGTGATGATATCACCCAGGGTCTTCCCCGTGTAGAGGAGCTCTTTGAGGCCCGTAAGCCGAAGGGTCTGGCGATCATCGCAGAGTTTGGCGGTGTGGTAGCCATTAAAGATACCAAGAAGAAGAGAGAGATCATTATCACCAACGACGAGACCGGCGAGTCCAAGACCTATCTGATTCCTTACGGATCCCGGATCAAGGTGCTGGACGGCGCTACACTGGAGGCCGGCGACGAGCTGACTGAGGGTAGTGTCAATCCCCATGATCTGTTAAAGATCAAGGGCATCCGTGCCGTACAGGATTATATGCTCCGCGAGGTACAGAGAGTGTATCGTCTCCAGGGTGTGGATATCTCCGATAAGCATATCGAGGTGATCGTGCGCCAGATGCTTAAGAAGGTGCGGATCGAGAACAACGGCGATACCGACTTCCTGCCCGGCACACTGGTGGATGTACTGGATTACGAGGATATGAACGAGGCGCTTGTCGCAGAGGGCAAGGAGCCTGCAGAGGGCAAACAGATCCTTCTGGGTATCACCAAGGCGGCGCTGGCTACGGATTCCTTCCTGTCGGCAGCATCCTTCCAGGAGACCACCAAGGTTCTGACAGAGGCGGCTATCAAGGGTAAGGTAGATTCCCTGATCGGCCTGAAGGAGAACGTGATCATCGGTAAGCTGATTCCTGCAGGTACGGGTATGAGACGTTACCGTGACACCAGACTCAGCACCGACGAGAATCTTTTAAGCCGTCTGCGCATGGAGGATGAATTCGCATTTGACGAGGATCCTCTGGAGGATGAAGATTTTGAACTGGCAGAGGAGATCGAAGAGATCGAGGGTCAGGAAGAAGACTTCGAAGAAGAGGATATGGAAGAGTTAGAGGAGTTCGAGCCGGAAGTGGTGGAGTAAGGCTGAACTGCTGAACTGCTGAACAAAAAAATGTATTGACAACGCATTCATGGGCAAGTATACTATTTTAGTGTGCACATGAATGCGTTTTTTTTGTGCGCGCGAAAATATATTACTTTATTCTTATTTAACAGGAGGTGAAAAGAATGCCAACATTTAACCAGTTAGTCAGAAAGGGTCGTCAGACATCTGTGAAGAAGTCTACAGCGCCTGCATTGTTAAAGGGTTACAATTCCTTGCACAAGGCAGCTACCAATACCGCTTCTCCTCAGAAGAGAGGTGTCTGCACCGCTGTTAAGACAGCAACACCCAAGAAGCCTAACTCAGCGCTCAGAAAGATCGCCAGAGTACGTCTTTCTAACGGAATCGAGGTAACGAGCTACATTCCCGGCGAAGGTCATAACCTGCAGGAGCATAGCGTAGTGCTCATCCGTGGCGGAAGAGTCAAGGACTTGCCCGGTACAAGATACCACATCATCAGAGGTACGCTGGATACCGCGGGAGTCGCTAACAGAAGACAGGCTCGCTCCAAGTACGGCGCTAAGAGACCTAAAGCATCGAAGTAAACGTAGTAATTTGCTTCGCAAATAACTACCAAGTTTGCTGCGCAAACTTGAGGCTGGGTTATCAGTACCACAAACAGAACTAATTTAGTGTTGGGATTCTTATCTTATAGTAATAGAAAGAAATACCGCACGGACACATTGAATTAGAGGACACATGTGAGTACCTGAGATTTATTATTATTAATAAGGAGGGAAGAATCGTGCCACGTAAAGGACATATTCCGAAGAGAGATGTATTAGCAGATCCCTTATACAACAACAAGGTTGTTACGAAGCTTATCAACAACATCATGCTGGATGGTAAGAAGGGCGTAGCACAGAAGATTGTATACGGCGCATTTGCAAGAGTGGAGGAGAAGGCCGGAAAGCCCGCTCTGGATGTTTTTGAGGAGGCTATGAACAACATCATGCCCCTTCTGGAGGTAAAGGCGAGACGTATCGGCGGCGCTACCTATCAGGTGCCCATCGAGGTGAGGGCAGAGAGACGTC
>CAZUZZ010000087.1:0-6710 GCA_964625055.1 uncultured Bacteroides sp.
TCTATGAGACGACGCCCTACGCGCCCCGCAGCCCTTATTCTGCCAGCAAGGCGGGATCGGACATGCTGGTGAAGGCGTACATGGACACCTATCACTTCCCGGCTAATATCACGAACTGTTCTAACAACTACGGGCCTTATCAGTTCCCGGAGAAGCTGATCCCGCTCATCATCAACAACGCGCTGCAGGGGAAAAAGCTGCCCGTTTACGGTGACGGAAAAAACGTGCGGGACTGGCTTTATGTGGAGGATCACGCGAAAGCCATCGACATGGTGCAGGAGAAGGGCAGACTTTTTGAGACCTACAATGTGGGAGGACACAACGAAAAGCAGAATATAGAGATCGTGAAGATCATCATTGCGACTCTGCGGGAAATGCTTCCGGAGTCGGATCCCAGAAGAGAGTATGTGACGGAGGATCTGATCACCTATGTGGAGGATCGCAAAGGGCATGACAGACGGTATGCGATCGCGCCGGATAAGATCAGAGAAGAGATCGGCTGGGAGCCCGAGACCATGTTTGCGGAGGGCATCCGCCGTACAATCGAGTGGTATTTTGCCCATGAGGATTGGATGAAAAATGTGACAAGCGGCGATTATCAGAAGTATTATAAGGAGATGTACGCGGACAGATAGGACAGGATTGATGTATAGTATAGGGCAGTTTATAGCAGGATTTTTCCTGTTTATCGTGCCGGGCATATTGCCGGCGTATGTACGATATAAGGATACGGGGAAAGACAGCCGCTTCTCGGCGGCAGTGGCAGTGCTTTTGTATGATTTCCTGATCCTTGTCTGCACAGGCGGCATTGTGTATCTGTTGTTCGGAGATGTTATTTTTTCAATCAAATATTATCCCTATGTGTTGCTGTATGTCTTCTGGCTTGTGGGGGCATATGGCTTCTCCTTTGTTTTAGGTGTGGTGAACGGTCTGAGGAGACCGGGGGTATTTCGCGGCTTCGGCCGGATCTGCGTGTCGATCGGCAGCGCGCTGTGGATTTTTTTTATGGCGGGACTTTTTTATGATGACTATGCCAAAAGGCATATTGTGATCAATGAGATATGTGCTCACAATCTGTCTCTGTCTCTGGATGAGAACGGAGAGAACGGCGATTATATCGAACTGTATAATCCGTCATGTACGCTGGTATCGTTAGACGGTTTCTGCCTGACGGATCAGGGGAAGGTGGAGGAAGCCCACTGCCTCTCGGAAATCAGCATTGCGCCCCGCTCCTATCTGCTGTTGTTTGCAGACGGCGAAGCGAAAACAGGGCGGGCAGAGGAGGAAGCCATTGTTCATCTCGGTTTTCGGATCAGAGAAAAGGGGGAAACCCTGACGCTCTTCGACAGAGAGGGCACGGTGATCGATCAGGTGAAGGTGCCGGAGCTTACGGCGGATGTCACCTACGCCAGACTGCAGGATGGCAGGGATTCCTGGGACATTGTTAAAAACGGGACGCCGGGGGAGAGCAATGAAAAGCTTACGTCCTATGTGATCCCCACCCTGGCAGAGCCGGTCTTTTCGGCAAAGAGCGGGTTTTATGGACAGCCTTTCATGCTGTCCCTGCAGGCAGGAGAGGGAGAGACGATCTATTATACGCTGGATGGTTCCACGCCGACGGCAGATTCCGAGAGATATACCTCGCCTATTCTGATCGAGGATGCCAGCGGAAAAGAAAACCATTATGCCAATATAGAAAATATCGCAATAGACGGAGATTATCAGCCGGATCACCGGATCGATAAGGGGACGGTAGTAAAGGCGGTCTGCGTCAACGAAAAGGGAGAGACCAGCGATATCGCATCCGGAACCTATTTTGTGGATTTTGCTTCCAAAAGCGGTTATGACCGGGTGCGGGTCATGTCTGTGGTGGCGGAGGAGGACGACTTTTTCTCCCCGGACAGAGGCATTTATGTGCTGGGTGATAAATACCGGGATTGGGTGGCGTACCGGGAGGATATGGGATATTCCTTTGCTGCCAACTATACCCATCCGGATAAAACGACAGAGAGACCGGTAATGGTGACGCTGTTTAATACAGATGGGGCGCCGCTGGCAGAGGAAAGGATCGGCGTGCGGGTGCGCGGCGGTTCCTCCAGAAATCTGCGGCAGAAGGGATTTAACTTTTATACCCGGGTGGAGTACGGGGAGGATCCGTTGGGACTTGCCGCTAAAATGCTGCGGACGTCTGGATCCATAGACACCAATGTGACCATGCTGCGGGATGTGTTCAATCAGTCTCTGATGGCAGACCGGCATCTGGATATCCAGCCGGGGGAACCCTGTCAGGTATTTTTGAACGGGGAATACTGGGGGCTGTACAATCTACAGACCCGGTTCACGAAACAATATTTTGAGGAGCATTACGGCATTGACAGGGATAACGTCGTCATGGTCAAACAGGATAACCGTGTGTCGATCGGGTCGGATGCTGATATGAGCCTGTATGAGGAACTTGTGTCCTTTGCAAAAAACCGGGATCTCTCGCAGCCGGAGGCTTATGAGAGAATCGGGCAGATGATGGATATCCAGAGTTTTATCGATCAATACTGTTTTGAAATCTATATTGCCAATACGGACTGGCCTTTAAACAATGTATGCTGCTGGCGGACCAGAACGGAGAGCGGGGATTCGGCATATGAGGACGGCAGGTGGCGATGGGGACTTTATGATACCGATGAATCTACGGGAATCTATAAAGAGGGAATGGGAACCTACACCGCAGATCCTTTTTTGGAGGAATCCCACTGGTTTGGCACACCGCTGACGACGCCGTTAATGTCTAATCTGATAAGAAATGAAGCGTTTAAGAAACAATTTACCCTGACCTTTATGGATATGGTAAATCAAAACTTTGCCTATGAACAGGTGCATGATAAGCTGTATCAGATGGCGGAGACTTACGCGGAGCCTATGGTGAAAAGCTACCGCCGGTTTAATCCGGGGGAGTATACGCAGGATACCTTTTGGGACAATATTGCCGTAATCGATGAGTTTTATGAGAAACGCGGCGACTATGTTGTGGATTATTTCGCTCAGGCTCTGGCGCTTGCCGGCACAGAGGGGACTGTCACCTTACAGACGGCGTGTAAAAGGCCGGAGACCGGGGAGACGGTGCTTTCCCCAGAGTGTGGCAGTATCATGCTCAACACCATCGTACCGGAGCTGACACAGGGGGAGTGGAGCGGCAGATATCTGACGGACTATCCTGTCACGGTCACAGCAGAGCCGGCCGAAGGGTACCGTTTTGTGGGCTGGGAGGGCAGTTTCTCGTCGGATGAAGCGTGTCTGGAGGCGGAGGTATCTGCGGAGGGAATCTGCCTGAGGGCGGTTTTTGAAGCGGTAGAATAAAGAGTAAGAGGAGAGAAGACAGTGGTTTGTGTGATCATATTATTGCTGCTGGTGCCCGGTATGCTAACGTGGAGGATCGCGGGGGACGGTGAGCTGGCGGGCTGGAAGGATTTCGGGAAAGCGTTTGTATACTGGATGATCCATGATCTGATCATTGTGTGTCTGGTATATGCGGCGCTCTATATCATGAAAGGGGCCAGTACGGTCAGCTTTTCCACCACTTTTCTGGGAGAAGAGGTTTACTATTCTATTTTTGATATCAGCTTTGTATTCCGCTATTCCGCATTGGCGCTCTGTGCGGCGGTGGGCTTGGGTGCAGCGGAGCGCATCGTCCTTAAGATGCTTGAAAAAAGGAAACGGGTGTTATGAAAAGAAGCACAGCACGCAAATGCACTGTGGCTGCCGTATGTGCCGCCTTGTTCCTGACTGCCTGTGCGGAGGAGAGTCCAGCAGCCGGGGAGATATGGCCGGAGACGGCATGGCAGGCAGCCTTTGCGATAACAAGGGAGGATCAAAAAACGGAGCCGGAGCAGCCCAGGGAGGTGCGGCTGCCGGCTGAGGATGGGACATTGCTCATTACAGAGGGCGGCGAGTATCTGTTGTCCGGCAGCATGGAAGGGCAGATCATAGTGGATGCCTGTGAGGATGAGCTGGTGCACCTGTATCTGGCGGGTGTGAGCGTCACTTCTCCGCAAGGGCCGGCCATCCGGATCGAGGAGGCCTCCAAAGTAGTCGTGACACTGATGTCGGAAACGGAGAACAGCCTGACGGATTCGCCTGATTATACGGGCTATGAGAATACAGAGGGGTGTCTTTACAGCGCGGCAGATCTGACCATCAACGGGGGAGGCAGCCTTTCGGTCATCGGTTATCACGGGGACGGCATCCGCAGCAGGGATGTGGTCAAAATTCTGGATGCAAGTGTCAACGTGCAGGCCAGAGGAGACGGCATCCGGGGCAATGACGGTGCTGCCATAAAGAACAGTCAGATCAGGATAGAGAGCGAAGGCAGCGGGGTCCGGACCACCAGGCGGGACGAGGGCACAAGGGGTGTCATAGAGATCGACGGAGGAGAACTCTGGCTGGTAGCGGGAAAAAACGGTATCTGGTCGGCATCCGACCTGCATATGCAGGATTGCAGCTGTACCATCAACGCTGTGGAGGAGAAGACCAGGATAGAGGGCCGGAATGCCATAGAGGAAGGCTGTATGAACTGACAGTGGCGGAAGAATATGATAAAATCGTCGCAGGATCAGCATCCTGCGACCAAAGAATTACTTCGTAATTCTTTCCTGAATAATTTAGTGTGATGGCATCTGAGAATATGATAAAATATAGACACGAGTATAAGTATATCATAGACGAGAGGCAGAAGGAGATCCTCAAACTCCGCTCTCAGGGGCTTTTAGAGAGGGATCCATATGTGGGAGAGGACGGCGTGTACATGATCCGCAGTCTCTATTTTGACAGTCTGGAGGACAGCTGTTTTTATGAAAATGAAAACGGGGAGGATCCCCGGGAGAAATATCGTATCAGGATCTATGATTGTGACGGCAGCCGCATTAGTCTGGAATGTAAGGCGAAAGAGAGAATGATGACGAAAAAGACCTCCTGTCTGATCTCCCGCAGGCAGTGCGAACGTTTTATGCAGGGGGAGATCCCGGAGCCGGAAGAGGAGGCAGCAGGGCAGGCGGCCATGTTCCATCAGATGAGAGTCAGGAATCTGCGGCCGGTGGTGATCGTGCAGTATATGAGAACTCCTTTCATCAGTCAGGCGGGCAACGTGAGAGTGACCTATGACGAGGCGGTCGCTTCCTCGGATGATATTGCGGGCTTTTTTGAGCCGGATATCCCGCTTCGCAGTATTCTGCCTGTAGGATGCAGCATCATGGAGGTGAAATGGGACGAGCTGCTCGCTACGTATATTAAAGAGCAGCTGGAGTTAGGAAGCCTGCAGTGGAGCAGTTTTTCCAAGTATTATCTGTGCCGGAAATATAACAGCCACGGAGGAGTGAGGCTATGAGTTTTTTAGATGTGTTTAAAAAATCCTTTTTGGAGGGATATGCCTCCGTCAATATCCATGTAGAAGAGATCATAGTGTGTATGCTGGTCACGGTGCTGATCGCAGTCTATATTTTTGCCATCTACCGTGTTATGACAAGGATGTCATTTTATAACCGCAATTTTAATCTGTCTCTGATCGCGCTGGCGGTCATCACGGCGGCGGTCATTCTGACGATCCAGTCCAATATCGTTATCTCTCTGGGTATGGTAGGAGCGTTGTCCATTGTGAGGTTTCGGACGGCGATCAAGGATCCCATGGATCTGGTCTTTCTCTTCTGGTCGATCAGCGTGGGCATTATCTGCGGTGCGGGCTTTGCTGTTATCGCGGTAGTTGCGTCAGTCGTCCTGACTGTGATAATATTATTATTTGACAGGATGCCTGTCAGCAGGGCAGCCGTCATTCTGTTGGTGAATACCAGCGATTATAAGATCGAGAGCCGGATCATGGATGTTGTGAAGCAGCATTGCAGTATGTATCAGGTGAAAGCCAGGAATCTGACGAGAGATAAGCTGAATATGGCGATAGAGGTCAGAACCGATGCGGGCGGCAGGCTGGTGGAACAGCTGATGGATCTGGAGAGTGTTACATCCGCCTCCCTGGTGGATCATGACGGGGAAGTGACATTTTAAGAGAAGAAAGGTACGGTAGACATTATGAAAGGTATCATACTTGCCGGCGGTTCGGGCACCAGGCTCTATCCGCTGACGAAGGCAGTCTCCAAGCAGATCATGCCGATATACGACAAACCGATGATTTATTATCCCTTATCGACGCTGATGCTGGCGGGGATCCGGGAGATCCTGATCATCTCCACGCCCAGAGATCTGCCTGTCTTTGAGGAGCTTTTCGGCACGGGAGAGCAGCTGGGGCTTCAGATGTCCTACGCGGTGCAGGAGTATCCCAGAGGGCTTGCGGACGCTTTTATCATCGGCGCTGATTTTATCGGGACGGACAGTGTGGCATTGGTCCTGGGGGATAATATTTTTTACGGGCAGAGCTTTTCCAGGGTGCTCAAGGAGGTGGCGGCCAGAGAGAGCGGCGCCACGATCTTTGGCTATTATGTGAGAGATCCGAGAGAGTACGGCGTGGTGGAGTTTGATGAGAACGGCGTGGCCCTCTCCATCGAGGAGAAGCCCGAGAAGCCAAAGAGCAACTATGCGGTGCCGGGCTTATATTTTTATGACAATGATGTGGTGGAGATCGCGCGGAATGTGAAGCCATCCGCCAGAGGAGAGATCGAGATCACCAGTATCAATAACGAGTATCTGAGCAGAGGAACGCTCCGGGTGGAGAC
>CAZUZZ010000088.1:0-6693 GCA_964625055.1 uncultured Bacteroides sp.
GAAAAGTATGATGTGATCATGGTGGATGCTTATCAGGATATCACGATCCCGTTTCAGATGTCCTCCACGGAATTTTTTACGCTGGTAAAGGATCATCTGACAGAGGACGGCGTGATGGTGGTCAATATGAATATGCGCGGCAGCGGAGAGGACAGCATCAACGCCTATCTGGCGGATACCATAAGCACTGTCTTTGATCAGGTTTATACCGTAGATGTAAGGGGCACCACCAACCGGGAGCTTTTTGCCTCCAATGATCCGAATATGCTCGCCAATCTGGAAAGCCACAAGGCGGCTGTCTCGGATGAAAGTCTTCTTGCGATGATGAATACGGTCTCCGACAATCTGCTTCCCTACGAGGCGGGGGATCGTATCATGACGGACGACAAAGCCCCGGTGGAGCTTTTGGGGATGCGCGTCATCGATGAACTGATCCGCAATGAGGTGGCCTACTATAAGGAGATCTACGACGAGCAGGGCATCACCGGTGTGATCAACGCACTCTAGTTTCGCGGCACGAGTCTGCGTACGCAAAAAAGGAATCACCGTGGCGCCACAGTGATTCCTTCTATTTTGCTATGTTTTATGGAAGATTAGTTGGTCTCAACAGTCTGGGATGCATCCTCAGCCATCTTGTCAAAGCCGGCCATAACAGCGTCATAGGTCTGCTTGGAGATTTCAGGAAGCTCGCCGCCCCAGGTCTTCTCCGCCTGCTTGTAACCCTTCTCGAAAGCTTTGCGCATATCTTCGATCTTGCTCGGATCGCCGCCGGTCAGAGCGGTAGCGAAATCAAGGATTCTGTTGGATGTCTGTTTAACGCCCCAGTAACCGTCCTCGGAAACGTCTTCCTGTGCCTGCAGCTTGGTAGCCTCATCCACTTCAAACTTGCCGCTTGCAAGGAACTGCCACATATTGCCGTTCGCAACATTGAAGGTCTGTCCCTGCTTGGTCATCAACTGCTGTACGATGTTCTGCAGCTGCTGCGTGTGAGCCTCAGCGTCCGCTTTCATCTTGTTGATCAGCTCTGTGTTCTGTACATATTTCTTAGCGGATACAGCGTTGTCCTTGGAAGGCTCATAAACTACGCCGTTATCTTTCTTTTGCTCATTGTCCTTGTCCTGGCTCACAATCTCTTCCGCAGGCTTGGTCTCTGTCTGTGTGGTTGTCGAGTATGTTTCGTAAGCATTTGCGCCTACATTGCTAATTCCGTTTACGCTCATGGGTATTCCCTCCTTGGATAATGTAATGAATGTTTATTGTTACATAAAGACCGCCATAGGGCAATCTTCCTTTTCTATCTACTATATCGTACCGTTTTTCTGAATAGATTAGAAGAAAAAAAGAAATTTTGTAAAAAATTCCTTTGAGAAAGAGGAAACTTGACAGCGTGTACAAAATTAAGTACAATCTTTGTATACAAAATACATTATTACCATAAAATATTATATTTCGACTAAATAAAGGAATTTACAGTTGATCATGGTGAACGAGAGAGCTTACGGAAAAATAAATTTAGGTCTGGATGTATTACGGCGCAGACCGGATGGCTATCATGAATTAAAGATGATCATGCAGACCGTGGATATTTATGACGATCTGACATTTCAGAGGCGGAAGGAACCCGGCATCGCGCTCAGGATAGAGGGCGCGGATCTGTCGGCGGGGACGGATAATCTGATCTGCCGGGCGGCGGCTCTTTTGCTGCAGGAGAAAAATATCACAGAGGGCGTGGAGATCACTTTAAAAAAGAGGATCCCTATCGCGGCGGGCATGGCGGGCGGAAGCGCTGATGCGGCGGCTGCGCTGCGGGGACTGAATACACTTTTCGGACTGGGCTGTTCTACAGAAGAGCTGCAAAAGCTGGGAGTAAAGCTGGGGGCGGACATTCCCTATTGTCTCGTGGGAGGGACCATGCTCTCGGAGAGGATCGGAGAAATACTGACGCCATTGACACCGCCCCCGGCCTGTTATCTGGTGGTGGCTAAGCCGCCCATCGACGTGTCTACGGCCTTTGTCTACGGACACCTGCAGGCGGACAAACTGTCCTATCATCCCGATATCGACGGCATGGCACGGGCGCTTGCGGCCGGAGATCTGCAAGGGATCACCGACAGAATGGGCAATGTGCTGGAGACGGTCACGGAACGGGAATATCCTGTTATTAGCGGATTAAAGGAGCTGATGCGGGAAATGGGAGCGGAAAACGCGCTGATGAGCGGCAGCGGTCCCACAGTATTCGGCATTTGTAAGGAGAAGGAGCGTGCGTCGCAGATCGCGGCAGCCATAGAGGAGAAGGAACTTGCGGGCGCTGTGTTTGTGACTACATTTTGCGAGGGGCGTGCCTGAATGAACAGCGACACTACAGGAATGGAGATAACAGATGGAGAATGATTTCACAGTAAATATGGACGAGTTCCTTCCGCTGCGCGACGTGGTGTTCAACACACTGCGCAGGGCGATCCTGACAGGAGAACTCAAACCGGGGGAGCGGCTGATGGAAATTCATCTGGCGAATCGCCTGGGAGTGAGCCGGACACCAATCCGGGAGGCGATACGTAAGCTGGAATTGGAGGGGCTGGTCACCATGATTCCCAGACGGGGAGCCGAGGTGGCACAGATCACGGAAAAGAGCCTGCAGGATGTGCTGGAGGTGCGCCGTGCTCTGGACGCGCTCTGTGCGGAGCTGGCCTGTGACAGGATCACCGCTGAGGGGAAGGCGTCGCTCAAGAGGGCCTGCGATCATTTTGAGGAAGTCACCCGAACCGGGGATGCAGTCGCCATCGCGGAGGCCGATGTGGCGCTGCACGACATTATTGTACAGGCGACGGGCAACCAGCGGCTGGTTCAGCTGATCAATAATCTGTCCGAGCAGATGTACCGCTACCGCTTTGAGTATATTAAGGACGAGAGTGGGCATGAAAATCTGATCAATGAGCATAGGATGATATATGAGAGCATTATGAATGGAGACAGGGAAAAGGCAGCTGCGGCGGCGCGGCTTCATATCGACAATCAGGAGCGCTCCATCATAAGACAGATCCGCATTGATCCCCGCAGGAAAAACTAGGGCATTTCCTGCCCCTGCCTGTATCAAAGCGCCATAGAACGGGCATACTCTCAGTGTCGGAAAGATCCGGCAGATGGGAGAATGGATCATGTGGAAAAAAGGAAGAGCATTTGCAGCCTGCATCCTCGCAGCAGCCTGGTGGAGCGTTTTTTATCCGGAGCTTTGCTTTACCCAGGAGACCTGCGAGGTGATATCGGACGGCGGGATGCAGACGGAAGAAATAGATGCGGCAGAGATCTGGCGTTCCTCGGGAGAGGAGCTGGTGATCAGCAGCAGGCTTTTAGAGTGGTGCGAAAAGAATCTGGGAGTAGAGAAGGAAAATGAATAGACAGGAAGAATGGCATAACAGACCGATCGGCGTGTTTGATTCGGGGGTGGGCGGATTGACTGTGGCGCGTGAGATCATGCGGCAGCTGCCCAACGAGCGGATCGTATATTTCGGTGACACGGCGAGAGTGCCTTATGGGAACAAATCCAGAGAGACTATAACGAAATTCTCCAGACAGATCGTGCGTTTTTTGGAAACGCAGCAGATAAAAGCCATTGTGGTGGCCTGCAATACTGCCAGCGCCTACGCGCTGGAGGAACTGGAGAAAGAGGTGGATCTCCCGATGATCGGTGTGGTCAAACCGGGCGTCAGAGCGGCACTGGGAGCGACGAAAAATAAGAAAATCGGGGTTGTTGCGACGGAGGCCACTATCCACAGCGGGATCTACAGCCGTTACATAGAAAAAAATGATAAGGATGTTACCGTTTTGGGAAAGGCTTGTCCGCTCTTTGTTCCTCTGGTAGAGGAGGGACTGTGGGAGGATCCCGTGACGGACGAGATCGCACACCGCTATCTGGCGGAGCTGATCGACAGCGGAATTGATACGCTGATATTGGGGTGTACCCACTATCCGATGCTGCGCTCCACGGTGGCAAAGATCATGGGGGAGAGCGTTACGTTAGTCAATCCCGCCTATGAGACTGCCAGAGAATTAAAGCAGCTTCTGGAGGAGAAGGATCTGGAGAGTGAGCACAGGCCGGGACTGGGCACAGAACTGTACCGCTTCTTTGTCAGCGATGCCGCCGATAAGTTCCAACGCTTTGCAAACTCCATTCTGACCTACGGCATTTTGTCTGCCAAGGTCATCAATATTGACGAATATTAGTGCGGGCATACAAGGGTGTGCGTCTATATAGAGGTAGGTTGATTATGACGAAAGAGGTATTATTGACCCTGCGAGGGCTGCAGTTCGATCAACGGGAGGAAAACGCCGATAAGATCGAGATCGTTACCGTGGGCGATTATTATAAAAAGAACGACAAGCACTATGTGATCTATGAGGAGGTCACTGAAGGGTTTGATCGTCCCACGAAGAATCGGCTGAAGATCGGCAGCCACATGGTGGAGCTGACACGCAACGGTCTGGTGAACGTGCATATGATCTTTCAGGAAAATAAAAAGAATATGTCAAATTACAACACGCCCTTCGGACAGATTCTGGTGGGCATCGATACCAGGCGTATCGTGATAGAAGAGAGGGAAGATGCGGTTCTGGTGGATGTGGAATATGCGCTGGATATCAATTATGAGTTCCTGTCGGACTGCCATATCCGGATCGAGATCCGCCCCAAAGAAGAAAACAGCGGCTTCACGCTGCTAACGTGAAACCGCTGATTTACCGAGTCCGCGAAGCGGATCTCGAGGAGTTAATCCGAAGGATTTACTCCGGTTATTTTACGGGCTTTGCCCCTGCTTTTTCCTGTGCTTTTTCTACCAACTGCTTGAATTTACTCTTTTTCTTCTGCTCCACCACGGGCGCCTTGCCGTGCAGACCCTTCACATCCGTGATGTAAATACCGCTGACAACAGCTTTTACTTCTTTCTTAACAGGAACGGCATCAAAAATTTTCTCTTCACAGATGAGGGACATGATCTGCGGCCCCACCTTGGCTTTTACCACTGGCAGCTTAGAGTTGCGCAGCAGCTTGGGAGTCTGTTCCAAAACGATCTGGGGTAGTCCTGCATCCTTTAGCTTCATACGTTTTTTATCAATGATCAGCATGGAGACAGTCTGTTTCATAGCATCGATCTGTTCCTGCTGTTCGGCCTGCTTCTTCTGAGCCTTTTTTCCTACAAAATATAAGACGACCACGGCCACGATCATGACAGCCAGGATCACCAACAGAACAATTGTGAACGTACTCATTTTGTTGCCTCCGTTTTCATTTCATTGTGATGTAAAGGTTATTTTATCATTGATTCCGGCATTGCGCAAGATTCTATATGATAAAAGGGGCAAGAAAGTTTGTAGATGTGGACAAATACGGGATATATGTGGTAAGATGTAAGAGTTGTAAAAGAGAAATAAACGGCTTTGAAACAGATATTAAGGAGTGATATTAAGAAGATATGAAAAGAAAAATCTATACGGTGGCAGCGGTGTTGGTCGCATCGCTGTTTCTGACTGCCTGCGGCAGTAAAGAGTATTTAAAGGACATTAAGGCGGAGAAATATGTAACGCTGGGGAATTACATGGGTCTTGAGGCATCCGCGGACATGATGGAAATAACGGACGACTATGTGGAAGGTTATATCAACAGCAATTTCCTGGAACCCAAGGCGGAGACAGTGCCCGTGACAGGCCGATCCGTTCAGGAGGGGGACATTGCGAACATTGATTTTGTGGGATATCAGGACGGCGTTGCTTTTGAGGGCGGCACGGGAGCCGGTTATGATCTGACTATTGGTTCGGGGCAGTTTATCGATGGTTTTGAGGCAGGACTGATCGGCGTTGAGATCGGAGAACAGGTGAGCCTTAATCTGACATTTCCGGATTCTTATACCAATCCGGAGCTGGCAGGGCAGCCCGTGGTGTTTGAGGTGACCGTCAACAGCATCAGTGAGAAGAAATATCCGGAGCTTACGGACGAACTGGTGCAACAGTTGAGTGAAGAAGGATACAATGTAGGGCAGTGCCAGACGGCGGCAGAGCTCAATGACTGGGTTTACAATCTCTACTACCAGTCGGCGCTGAGCGCCTACGAGAACGAGATCGAGACGACGATGGCGTCCACGATCATGAATGACAGCACCTTTCAGGATCCACCGGAGGAGATGGTGGACCGCTTTGTCGAGAGTATTGAGAAGAACATGAGCTCTAGGGCCGCCTCTGTGGGAATGACCTTGGCACAATATATGCTTTATCAGGGGCTGAATGAGGATGCCTATCGTGCTGCTTTTGAGGAGGAAGGCGTGCGGATGACGAAGCAGTATATCATGTATCAGGCGATTGCTGACAACGAGGGCCTTAATCCCACCGAGGAGGAGGTCGAGGAGGAACTTTCCACACTTGTGACGGTTTATGGCTATGCCTCGGAGGAAGAGCTGAAAAAGAGTGTGGACGAGGAATCCATCAAGGAAGACCTGATGCGGAAAAAAGTGCTGGCCTTTCTGAAGGAGAATGGTAATATCCAGGGAACGCCGCCGGCAGCAGAATAACCGTCGCAGGATCAGCATCCTGCGACCAAAGAATTACTCCGTAATTCTTTCTGGAATGTTTTCGTGTACTGGCTTCTGAGAATAAATATATAATGATTAATGGAGGAATAGCAGGATGGATTTGACAGATATCAAAGAT
>CAZUZZ010000089.1:0-3024 GCA_964625055.1 uncultured Bacteroides sp.
GCCAAGAATTTACAGTTATGTAAACCATTTAATTCTGCATTCTCCCGTGCCGCCAAAACGGCCTCCTCCACGATCTCCACGCCGATCACTTCCCCTGCCACAGGAGCCAGCATCTGCGCTATGGTGCCGGTGCCGCTGTAGAGATCATAGACAGTCTGTCCCTCGATCAGGCAGCCCTGAATATAATCTCTCGCCGTCTCGTAGAGAAGCTCCGCCCCCAGACTGTTTGTCTGGAAAAAGGAGAAGAGAGATATCTTGAATTTCAAGCCAAGAAGCTCCTCGTAAAAATAATCCCGCCCGTACAAAATTTCCGTCTCATCGCTCTGCACTACATCCGCCTGAGAATCGTTTTTCACGTGCAGAAGCCCTGCTATTTCTCCGGAAAGCGGCAGGCCCAGTATCTCCTCCCGCCATTTAGTAAGAAGCTCCTCCTCTGCAAAGCCCGCCGTCTGTGTGGTGGTCACAAGAGCCGTCAGAATCTCTCCGGTTCTTGCCGCCCGGCGCACCACCAGATGCCGCAGATAGCCCTCATGGCGCAGACGATGATAAAAAGTCACCGGCTCTCCCGCCTCTTGTCTGCGCCTAAAAAAATCCCGGGTGCAGGTGAGTATCCTGCGGTAGTCTTCCTCCACGATCCGGCAGTCCGTCACCGACACAATATCGTAAAAGCTGCCTCTTTTGTGCATTCCCAGAGAAAGAGGACCGTCCTTCACCTCATCCCCGAAGGTAAACTCCATCTTATTGCGATAGCAGAAGATTCGCGGGCTTCCCTTGATCTGCTCGAACTGACAAGGCGTCTTCTGGGAAGCAAGCACCGGCAGGAGCAGACGCTTCACCTGTCCCTCTTTGATCGCCAGACTCTCCTCGTAAGGAAAAGACAGATAAGTGCAGCCGCCGCAGGCCCCAAAGTGAGCGCAGGGGCTTTCTGTTTCCACAGAAGACGCCTCCAGCACTTCCAACAGCCTGCCCTCGCATCTTCCATTTCGCGCCTTATTGATCACCGCCCGGATCTTCTGACCCGGCAGCGCATTTTTTACGGTACAGGTTCCCTCTTCGCAGACCACGATCCCCTTATTGGGAAAATCGATCCTCTCTGTCACACCCTCTATGATCTGTCCTTTTTTCATCCGTCTCTATCTCCTGTTTCTGCAATCGAACAGGCGCAGAATGCCCGGCATTCTGCGCCCGCTAAACGCAATCTCATATTCGGAAGATCTTACGCTTCCGTCTCCTCATCGTCGTCCTCATCTTCAAAAAAGTCGTCATCAAAATCATCGTCGAAATCGTCTTCAAAATCCACCAGATAATCCGGCGTCAGATAACGGTACACTGCGTATGCGATGGCAGCCACTGCTGCAACCGCGCCGATCACGGCAAACACCCACAAAAGCTTATTGCATTTCTTCTCCTCATGCTTCCTGCCGAGCAGCTCATTTACACCCGCGTTATCCATGATCTCATCCAATTTATTCAAAATCTCCTTCTTCGTCATCCCGTAACCCTCTCTTTCCCATACATTGTGACCGCGCCCTGCACGTTCCTGTTCTATAATATATCATATTTTTTAAGATTTTACCACAGTTGACCGTTTTATTTATGAAAAATTTACCATAATCGCAACAATGCATCACACCTTCTGCAGTTTGGCGAACCCGGCGTACATGATCTTTTGGCCCATTTCGTCAAAGACCACCGTCACCTGACTGTCTCTGGGGCCCGGCTCAATCTTCATCACGGTACCCTCCCCATAACGGGCATGGCGCACCCGGTCTCCCTCCTCATATCCCAGCCTGCCGGCAGGTACGGGCTCTGCGGACGCTTTTACCGTGCTTCCCGCTCCAAAGGGATTCGTCCCCACGGTAAGCGGCGCTTTCCCTCCCCCACGTCTGATAGGAACCGCCTTCGGCTTTTCCCGAGTCGTATAAGCGCCCGGTGAAGCCGCATAGGGCTTTGCCGGAGCAAGCGGTCTGGCTGCTGTGGCAAAAGGCTTCGCACGCAGGCGGCTCTGCTCCCGGGAATCCTCCGGATAGGTCTCCCGCTCTCTGGTCTTTGGCGCAAGCGGCGTGTTATCCATCAGAACCGCCGGAATCTCACGTACAAACCGGCTGACCGGATTATACTGTGTCTCTCCCCGGATCATGCGCTGTCTGGCATAGGTGAGCGTCAAATCCTCCCTGGCCCTGGTGATGCCCACATAGGCCAGCCGCCGCTCCTCCTCGATCTCCAGAGGATCATCCGAAGTGATGGTCATATAGCTGGGGAATACGCCGTCCTCCATCCCCGCCAGATAGATATGCCGAAATTCCAGTCCTTTGGCGCTGTGCAGCGTCATAAGGAGCACTCTGTCGTTCTCCCCCTCTACCCGGTCGATATCAGCCACCAGAGCCACTTCCTCCAAAAATTCGCTTAAAGCGGCAGGCTCATCGCGCCCCGTCTCAAAGGCCACCACCTTATTGACCAGCTCCTGAATATTCTCGATACGATCCGCCGCATCCTCCTCATCAGACTCCTCCAGTTCTCTCAGATAGCCCGTGGTCTCCAGCACATCCTTCACCAATTCTTCCAGACTGAAAAATTCCGTTTTGCTCCGAAAGCTCTGTATCATCGTCACAAAGGGTTTCAGCTTGACTGCGCTCCTGCCGATGGTCATGATCTGATCCGCCTCACGAAGCGCATCGTAAAAGCTTATGCCTCTCTCGTCCGCATACTCCTGCACCCGCAGGATGGTGGTCGCACCGATACCGCGCCTGGGCACATTGATGATCCGCTTCACCGCCACGTCATCCCTGCCGTTGTCGATGGTCTTCAGATAAGCCAGCACATCCTTGATCTCCCGTCTGGCATAAAAGTTCGTACCGCCGATCACATCGTAGGGAATCCCCTCCATAATGAAGCGTTCCTCCAGAAGCCGGGACTGCGCATTGGTGCGGTAAAGCACGGCACATTCTCCGTAGGAGACCTGTCCTTTCCGCTTCTTCTTCGCCACATCCCCGGCGATATATTCCGCTTCCTCATAGGCTGTAT
>CAZUZZ010000089.1:3034-6677 GCA_964625055.1 uncultured Bacteroides sp.
ATCAAACTGTCTGAAATGGATCCGCTCTCCCTCCGCCTGATCCGTCCACAGCGCCTTATCCTTGCGTCCCGTATTGTTCTGGATCACCGCATTGGCCGCATCCAGCACCATCTTGGTAGAACGGTAATTCTGCTCCAGCTTCACGACGCAGGCCTCCGGATATACCTTCTCAAAATCCAGAATGTTGCGGATATTGGCGCCACGGAATTTATAGATGGACTGATCGTCGTCTCCCACCACGCAAAGGTTCCTGTGCCGGTCTGCCAGCAGTCTGATCAATTCAAACTGGGCCGTGTTGGTATCCTGATACTCATCCACACAGATATATCGAAAACGATCCTGATACCCGGCAAGAACCTGGGCGTCCGCCTTAAAAAGCTCCACCGTCTTCATGATCAGATCGTCAAAGTCCAGGGCGTTATTCTTCTTTAACGTGGCCTGATACTCCCGGTAAGCTTTTGCGATCTTGCCGCCATTATAGTCGAAACCGTTTTTCATCTCATATTCCTGCGGATCGATCAGCTCGTCCTTTGCCGAGGAAATGGCATTTAAGATGGTGCGCTCCTTGAGCATTTTCGTATCGATCTGCAGTTTCTTACAGACCTCCTTCATGATGCCCTTCTGATCATCCGCATCGTAGATAGTAAAGTGATTGTCATAGCCCAGTCTGTCTATGTATCTGCGCAGGATCCGCACGCAGGTGGAGTGAAATGTGGATACCCACACCTGCTCCGCTCCAAAGCCCACGATCTGATCCACGCGCTCCCGCATCTCTCCCGCCGCCTTGTTGGTGAAGGTGATCGCTAAAATATGATAAGGCGCCACACCCGCCTTATCGATCAGATATGCCACCCTATGTGTCAGAACACGGGTCTTGCCGGACCCGGCGCCCGCCAAAATAAGTACAGGGCCGTCAATCTGCATGACGGCCTGCTTCTGTCTGTCATTTAATGTATCATATATACTCATGATTTTATCCTTAATATAATTGATTCCCGCAGTTGCCGCAGAATTTGGAACCCGTCGTGGGCGTGCCGCAGTTCGGACAGAACTTCGGTCCCTGTCCTCCCTGCGCTGCCGGCTGCCCCTGTGCGGGAGCCGATGCACCGCCGCCGTTCATGTTCATCTGGTTCACCATCTGCTGTCCGATAGCCATGCCCATCTGCAAGCCTACCATATCGGAGGCCATGCCTGCGCCGCCACCGCCGCCTTTTCCCATAGAGTCCGCCGCCGCCATCTGGGTATATTTATTCATATCGCCCACCATGGACTGCGCCGCCGCCTTCTCCTGCATCTTCCGAACTTCCTCCGGATAGGAGAAGCTCTCGATGGTAAAGCCCGAGATGGCAATGCCGAGAGTTCTCATATCTGCATCCAGCTCGCCCTCGATCCCCTTTGCAATGTTTCTCGCATCCATCTGCAGGTTGAACATATCCCTGCCCTCTTTGCTGATCCAGCTCATGAGCAGCTGATCCAGGCTTGCAATGATGCGCTCCTTCACATCTCCTACCGTGTAGGTCTTGCGGATTCCCGCCAATTTATCGATCACCACATCGTGTGCCGCCACCCTGCAGTTAAAAGTACCGAAGGCACGGATCGGCATACCGCCGGGCAGTCCGGGCGCCTGCAGATTGATCGCATTCTTCGTTCCCCATTTGACTAAAAGCTCTTTGGTGTTGATAATGAGCACCTCCGCTCGCAGAGTGGTGCTGAATCCGAACTTCAAGCTCTTTAACGGTGTCAGGAAAGGGATGATGTCCGACTCGATATCGTAGTCGCCTTCTTCCTCAAAGATGCCCTCTACTCTGCCGTTATACATAAAGATCGCATCCTGTCCCGGACGGATGATCAGCCGGGAACCTTTTTTGATCTCCTGATTCTGAAACTTGTAGAATAAAACACCCTCGCCGCTCTCATTCCACTCGATCACACTGGAAAACTGATTTTTTAAAAAGCCCATTTTTTTCTCCTTACCTTTTGATATGTCTTATCACGCCTACATTGTATGTGTCTGTTCCAGCTGCTTTGCCTGACTGCTTAAATCCTCCATCAGTCTGTCAACCTCTGCAACGATCTTCGTATTATTCTCGCTCACCCGGAAGGTTTCCTGGGAATGCGCCGACACCTCCTGCATGACTGCGGAAACCGTCTGTACGCTACTCACGATCACGCTGTTCGCATCCGCAAGCTCTTTCACTGCCTGATCTAAGCGTCTGCTCTGCTCATCCACCTGATCGGTGCCCTCCGCAATCTTTCCGAAGCTTTCCACCGCCTGCACCGCAGACTCGCTCTGCTTCTGCGTGCTCTCCATCAGCTCCTCCACCGCATTCACGGCAATCTTCAATTTATCCGAAACACTCTGAATGACATCCGTAATATTGACTGTAGCGCTCTGGGTCTGGTTCGCCAGATTAGAGATCTCCGTCGCCACCACCGCAAAGCCTTTTCCGGCCTCACCCGCACGCGCCGCCTCAATACTGGCGTTTAATGCCAGCAGACTGGTCTGGCTGGCTACACTCGTTATCACATCTATGATAGTCTGCATATTGGCGGTGTCAGCCTCCAGCTCTTTCATATCCTCCACCACCGTTTTGCCCACTTTTTCGGAGTTTTCCATCTGTGCTTTCAAGGTATCCAGATTCTCCCTGCCGTGCCGCACGCTGCCCTTGGCCTCCGCCATACTTTGCGAGATGGCCTTCATCACATCCCCCATCTGCCCGATGTGGTTCTGGATCTCCTCCGTCTTAACAAGCTGATTCTGCACGGACTCCGCCGTCTCATTGGTGCCGGCCGACACCTCCTGCATGGCATCTCTGGTCTCCTCCACAGCACTTCCCAGATTCCGCATCTGCTGTGCCACATCCAAAATACCATTTGACATCTGTCCGGATATCTGCATCACCTGCTCTAACAGCGAAGAGACATTATCCTTCTCCTGATCCAGCTCCCGGATCTTGGACCGGTTGATCCGCTCCAGAGTCCTCGTGGCAAGCGTGAGAAAGATCGCTACCAGTAAAAGCACCGCCACCCGGATCTCATAGGTAGCCATATCCTCCTGCTTAATATTCCCCGCAATACCCTGCCATGCCAGAAATACCACATTGATGACAAATCCGGCGCCTGACACCCAGGCGCAGAGCTTTACGTCCGAATAGAGCATCAGTACGATACAGATCGGAATGATATAAGTAAATGCGATCAGATTGACCGTCGTAAATACCACAAAAAGATAGAATATCGTATAGCCGATACCTATCACATATTTGAGCCGCAGATCTCCGGGACTCTTCAAATACAACAGAAGCTCGATCAGTATCGGTATGACCGTGATCAGAGAAAATATCAGATAGTAACCCATCGTCCGGCTTCCCTTTATCACTTCCAACAGGTAAGCCAGCTCCAATACCAGTCCGATCACCATATGGCAGGCGACTGCGATCTTGTTCATCGCTCTGGCGCCGTCAAATGCGCCATCATATCCTTGTGTTTTATCCATTTTACGTTCTCCTTGAATATGCACCTACCCAAGGTTTAGTATATCACACCATAATGTCACACGACAACTTTTTTATCCCTGCGATGCACTACACGAAAATTGAAATTTTAAATTCCACCCTGAAACAATCCAGTGGAATTTACCTCT
>CAZUZZ010000090.1:0-6627 GCA_964625055.1 uncultured Bacteroides sp.
GTAAACGGTAAGTTATCGCCTAAAGTCTCGCCTCCTGCACATTCTCTTTAAACCAATCGTAGGCGAGCTGTACGCCCTCCATAAGCTCCACCTTGTGCTTCCAGCCCAGCCCATGCAGCTTTGTCACATCTGTGAGCTTTCTCGGCGTGCCGTCCGGCATATCCCGATTCCAGACGATCTCTCCTGTGTAGCCCACCGCCTTTTGCACCGTTTCCGCCAGTTCCCGGATCGTGACCTCCTTGCCGGTACCGATGTTGACGTGCTGCTCGCCGCTGTAATTCTCTAACAAAAACACACAGGCATCCGCCATATCATCCACATACAAAAACTCCCGAAGCGGCGTTCCCGTTCCCCACAGTTCCACAGTGGGCGCATTGTTCACCTTCGCCTCATGGAATTTGCGGATCATAGCCGGCATCACATGGGAACCCTCCAGATCATAATTATCATGAGGACCATACAGATTTGTGGGCATACAGCTGATAAAATCATCCCCATACTGCCGCTTATAAAATTTACACATCTCAAGCCCTGCAATCTTAGCGATGGCATAGGCCTCATTCGTCTCCTCCAGAGGCCCCGTCAGAAGCGCGTCCTCCGGAATCGGCTGGGGCGCCATTCTGGGATAGATACAGGTGCTCCCCAAAAACAAGAGCTTCTTCACCTTATATTCATGACAGCACTGGATCACATTGCACTGAATCTGCATATTTTCGTAGGCAAATTCCGCGGGCGCCGTGTTGTTGGCATTGATACCGCCCACCTTCGCCGCCGCTAAAACCACCACGTCAGGGCGCTCCGCCTCAAAGAAATCCCTCACCTGCTGCTGATTGGTCAGGTCAAGTTCTTTGTGCGTTCTGCCGATGATATTCTCATATCCCTTTGCCTGCAACGAACGCACGATAGCGCTGCCAACAAGTCCTCTGTGACCCGCCACATAAATCTTGTCCGTTTTATTCATAACACCCTCCTAGAATAGATATGTTCTATGCTTTTCCATCCGTTACCAGTCTATCACATGATCGGTGCTTTTACAACAAACCCATCCGCCAGCTCCTCCCCCAAAAACGATATTTCCGCCTTCGTTGGCGAAGAAGGAAAACTGTCATATCCCACCTGATCTCCCTCAATCGGATAATAAAACGTAATTCCCTCGATCTGATAAGAAAGCGTCTCGTAATTCTCATAGTCCTTCTGGACCAGCCAATACGCATTTTCATAGGAGCCCACGATCTCCCGCCCCAGCGCCAGTCCCTTATACAAAAGGAGTAAAACCGTCATTGCAAGCGCCGCACACCTTATCATAGTTCGCCACAGCGATCTGCCCTGTCCTGAATCTTCGCTCCGGCCTTCTCCATAGCCCGTCGCCGCTTCATAGATTCCGCCGGACACCACGGCAAAGGTCAGGTACACATAGACACAGCCATAACGCATGAGCGGCGAAGTACACAGCCAGAAGAGAAAGGACGCCGCCACCGTACTCTGTACCAGCAGAAGCTCCCACCGCCTGTGCCACCATCGAAACAACATCCCCGCCGCGTACAGAAAAAGCAAAAGCGCCGATACTGCAGCCACCGCCACAAACAGTCTGTCGCTGCCGACAAGCCCCCGGAACCACCCGGGAAGCCACTCTCTCACGGGCATCTCAAAACGTGTTACATCCGTATATCCTCTCCCGTACACCTGAATTTCTTTTGCGTCGTAATCCGCCATACCTTTCGGTATCTTCCAGGCCACCGAAAACAGATCGATCCGGGTAAACGGATAGACCAGCCATCCCGATATCACCACATTCCGGATCAGATAAGGCAGCGCCGTCACAATACCAAGCCCCAGATAAACACAGGTCTCTCCCCACTTTTTCTCCCGCAGGAGGCGGTACGCCGGATAGATCGTAAGAAGAAGGATCAACGCCGCCGACAGCTTCAGTGTCAGGAGAAACACGCCCAGCACACACAGAAGCCCATAAGGCAATATCATCTGCTCCCCACTCTCCAGCAGATCCAGCCATCGTATCACAATATAAAAGGCTATCAATACCATGAAATAATCGGAAGCCGGAGACACCATCTCGTCAAAGATATTAACCAGATAATAGACACACATCACTCTGGCAAAATCACTGGTCTTAAGCCAGCCAAGTCGCAGGTGATCCCCCATTTTCAGGCAGATCGCAGCCAGAAGAAAGGCCAGAAATCCCGCACAGCAGTGAAAGGATCTGCCGCCCAAAAAGGCCATACTGTAGAGCGCGGACAGCGCAAAAGAGGCGCTGTTATAGGCCAGCCTGCAATGCAGATTTCCAAGTCCCTTCACAACACCGTATTCCTCGATCCAACGGATGCTCTGGGCATGATAAAGTCCCGTATCATAGTGAATCATTCCCCGAGAAGTACCATAAGCAAAAAGCAGGAAAATGCCAAACAGCAAAATTGCCTTGCAACGCATACGCTTCCTCAAATCGGCAGACTTTCCCGACCAATAAGATAAGAACAAATCCTTAAGACTCTCCCGTTCCCGCCACAGAATCACGGCGCAGACCGCACACAACACCCCGTTCGCAAGAAGCCCCACTCCGGCGAACAGACTGAAAAACTGTGCATACACCGTAACGCATACGATCCCACACAGCACATAGGCGTCCCAGTTTTTTACCTGATAGGGAAAGTGCCGCGTTATCAAACGCAGCACGCCATATCCAACTATAAATGTAGTTATTAAAATATAGATCCAAATCAGAATTACTGATACCATACTATTTTTCTTTTTTCCTGTATTCCTCGCAGCTCATTCCTGCGATTTCTCTAAGATCCGCATCCATCATCATGGAAACCAGTCCCTTAAAGTCCACATCCCGCTTCCAGCCAAGCTCCCGCTCTGCCTTCTCACAGTTGCCCCACAAAAATTCCACTTCAGCGGGACGATAAAATTCCGGATTCACGTCCACCAGAAGTCTGCCGGTCTCTGCATCATATCCTTTCTCGTTTACGCCGGTTCCTTCCCAACGGATCTGAATACCAAGCTCCGAAAATGCCGCTTCTACAAATTCTCTGACCGTGTGCGTCTCGTTGGTAGCCAGCACATAATCATCCGGCTTATCCTGCTGCAGCATCAGCCACATACCCTTGATATAATCTCCCGCGAATCCCCAGTCGCGCTTGGCATTCATATTGCCGAGAGACAACTTTTCCTGCTTACCCGCGATGATATTCGCAATGGCGAGCGTGATCTTTCTGGTAACAAAATTCTCACCGCGCCTGGGCGATTCATGGTTAAACAAAATACCGTTGCAGGCAAACATATTATAGGACTCTCTGTAATTTACCGTGATCCAGTAGGAATAAAGCTTGGCCGCTCCATACGGGCTCTTCGGATAAAAGGGCGTCTTTTCACTCTGGGGCGCCGTCTCCGGAATTCCCCCAAAAAGCTCTGAGGTGGAAGCCTGATAAAACCGGCACGTTCCGCCATTTACCCGGATCGCCTCCAAAAGCTTCAGCGTGCTCACGCCGGTAGCCTCCGCCGTGTACTCCGGCACCTCAAAGGACACTCCCACATGGGACTGTGCCGCCAGATTATAGACCTCCGTGGGACGGATCTCTGCGATCAGACGCATCAGGTTGCTGGAATCCGTGGTGTCCGCATAGTGAAGAAAAAACTTTACTTTATGATAGTCGGATTCGATCAGATGATCGATCCTCGCCGTATTGGAAATGCTGTGTCTGCGAATCAGACCGTGCACCTCATATCCCTTCTCCAATAAAAATTCCGCAAGGTACGAGCCGTCCTGCCCCGTAATGCCCGTGATGAGCGCTATTTTCTGCATATTGCTACAATCTCCTTTCGTGTGTTTTGCTTGACCTTTTCCGCTTGGCTCGCACCATTCGCAAAGTCGCACTTTCAGTGCTTTCTCGCAGCTTCGCAGCTAACTTTGCTCATAAGACGGTGCTTCCCTCATGTATTGCACGCTCGAAAAATTCATGCAAGCATGATTTTTCTCCCGTACAATACATGGCCAAGCTATAATAAATATTCCCGAATCGCATCATGCCAGTCCGCAAATCTGTAATCCGTTGTCATTTGGAACATATAGTTTTCCAGAATGGAATAAGCCGGCCGCTTCACCGCAGCGCCAAACTCCTCCGAGGTGATGTGCTCCACCACAGTCTTTTTCCCTGCCAGTCTGAAAATCTCCTCCGTAAACTGCGCCCAGCTGCAGTCTCCCTCACAGGTGGCATGGAACAGTCCATAATTCTCCGTAGGGAGCAGATAAGCGATCGCCTTCGCCAGCTCTGCCGCGCTGGTGGGAGAACCCACCTGATCCCGCACAACCCGGACCTTATCGTTGGTTTCGGAAAGCCGCAGCATAGTCTTTACGAAATTCTTTCCGTCGCCATAGAGCCACGCGGTCCGCAAAATGAAATGTCTGTCACTAAACTCCTTTACAAACTCTTCCCCCGCAAGCTTCGTCCTGCCGTATGCTCCCTGGGGACCCACCGGATCAGTCTCACGATAGGGTCTTGTCCCCTCGCCGTCAAACACATAATCCGTGGAAATATGCATCAGCTTCGCACCCGTCTCCTGCGCAGCAATACTTAAATTGCGTGCACCGACAGCGTTGATGCGAAATGCCAGATCCTCCTCCTTCTCACAGGCTTCCACCGCCGTATAGGCAGCACAGTTGATGATTGCGCAGGGCTTGACCCCACGTACAAATTCCATCACCTGATCGATCTGTGTAATGTCCAGCTCTCCAACATCTGTATTAACGAGTTCATATTCCGAACTCCCTGCATACTGCTTATTTATTGCACGCCCCAGCTGCCCGTTGCAGCCTGTCACCATCAGTTTTTTCATGTTCCCTCCATGTCGAAATATACTTAATCTATCATACAACCAACCACCGGATTCGTCAAATCTATGAGTACCTTCTTCCAAATATTTTGTCACTTTTTACAGAGTTTTTCTAGTGACTCCCCCCTCTCCTTATGCTATACTGAGACTGTATGCCAAAATCAGCATACAAAATACCAGAGAAAGAGGAGCATAAGATGAAAAAAATACTAGTTTTTCTTTTCGTCACTCTGTCTTCTGCTTTACTGTTCTCCGGCTGCGGCAAAAAACAAGAAGACACAGAGGCCGCGGCACCTGTAGAAGAGCAGGTGATCGACAGCCAGCCGGAACCGGAACCAGAAGAACAGGAGGAGCCTGAAGAAGAGGTCGAAGAGGATCTTCCACCGGAAGAGGGAATGGTTCGCAGCCGCATCACTAATGAGTGGGTGACTGAGGATGTCAATGACAGACGGCCCATTGCCTTTATGACGCCCAACACTAAAACGGCCTCTCACTACGGCCTTTCCAGCGCGGACGTGCTCTACGAGTGTAATGTGGAAGGAAGCTACACACGCCTGATGGCTGTAATACAGGACTGGAGCAACTTCGACAGGCTCGGCAACATCCGAAGCTGCCGCGACTATTATGTATATTGGGCCTTTGAATGGGATGCCCTTTACATTCATTTCGGCGGTCCCTTCTATATCAATGAAGTGATCAGTCGCTGTGATGACATTGACGGTATCACCAGCCCTAATTTCTGGCGGGCCAAAGACGTAAACAATACTACTGATGACGCCTTTGTAGACACGGCAGGTATTCTGGCGGATATCGACAGACTGGGCTATGACACCAGACTCCGCGACGGTTACGCCGATGAACAGCATTATCGCTTTGCCCCTGTAAATGAACCCAATGACCTGTCACAGTACAGTGATGCGATCAAAGCCGACAAGATTGATATGTCACCCACTTACCCCCTCACCAAATGTTATTTTCTCTATAACAGTGAGACAGGCCTTTATGACAGATATCAGCATCTTGCCAGCGCTTCCGAGGGACCTCACACAGATTTGGCAAACGGTAAGCAATTGACTTTTAAAAATGTTCTGATCCAGAATGCATACTATGAAGTTCGCGATGATAAAGGATATCTGGCGTTCCAGTGCCATGACACTACCCGGGACGGCTGGTTTTTCACAAACGGAAAAGGAATCCATGTGAACTGGGAAAAGACCTCCGATTATGGCGCGACTAGATACTATGACGATGCGGGCAACGAGATTCAGCTAAACACCGGTAAGACTATGGTGTGCATCGTGGAGAGCGGCGATTCCTTCCTGGTGGACGACCAGAAGATTTCCTCCAAAAAATAAAAAATGTAAAACACTGATAGAAGTCAGTAATCCCCTTGCTATTAGGAACTTGCTTTGCAAGTTGGGGGTTACTGGCTTTTTATTTTGTATCGTGCACCCTGATTATACAGCCACAACTCGATACACAAAAAAAGAAACCACACGGCGAAATGCGATTTCTTTATTCCTCATCTTCTCTATATTCTACAATATCACTAACATTACAATGTAATATCTTGCAGAGTTGGTCAATTGTGTTGAGCGTTACATTTTTATTTTTCTTTATGCTATCATATGTACCATGCGAAAACTTATGTTTTTCTAATAAATCATACACGCTTACATCTTTTTCTTTCATGGTTTTCCACAATGGTTCAAAACTTATCATGTAAATACCACCTCTTCGGAAATTATATCCAATGCGAAGAGATTTTAATATTTCCGA
>CAZUZZ010000091.1:0-6597 GCA_964625055.1 uncultured Bacteroides sp.
GACTGTGGACGGGGAGGTTTAATTTGCCTGTGTGGACGGCCCTGAGGTCGACGGTCATAAGGTAGATTTTGATCAGGCTATGAAACGCCAGCAGATGTATAAGACCAAGGAAGGCAGAGACTTCTTGAAGGCGAAAGAAGGAGACACCCATCACGGCGGGTGCGGAAATTGCGGAGGTGACAGATAATGGCAGATGTATTAAAGAAAGTTCCTGTGCGTGAGCAGGACGCAAAAGTACGCGCAACAAACTTTGAGGAAGTGTGTCTTGGTTATAATAAAGAGGAAGCGATGTGTGAGGCTTCCCGTTGTATCAACTGTCAGAATGCCCAGTGTATCAAGGGATGTCCTGTGGCTATCAATATTCCCGGTTTCATCGAGAAGGTGAAGGAGGGCGATATCGCTGCGGCGTATCAGATCATAAGCGAATCTTCTGCATTGCCCGCTGTCTGCGGTCGTGTTTGCCCGCAGGAGAGCCAGTGTGAGGGAAAATGTATCCGCGGCATCAAGGGCGAGCCGATCTCTATCGGTAAGCTGGAGCGTTTCGTGGCTGACTGGGCGAGAGAGAACGATGTGAAGCCTGAGGGCGCAAAGGAAAATAAGAACAAAAAGGTGGCTGTGATCGGTTCCGGCCCTGCAGGTCTTACCTGTGCGGGAGATCTGGCAAAGATGGGCTATGAGGTTACCATCTTTGAGGCGCTCCATGAGCCGGGCGGCGTACTGGTATACGGCATTCCGGAGTTCCGTCTGCCCAAGCAGGCCGTAGTGGCAAAGGAGATTGAGAACGTAAAGAGTCTCGGCGTCAAGATCGAGACCAATGTGGTGGTGGGCAAATCCGTCACCATAGATGAATTGATGGAAGAGGAAGGGTTTGACGCGGTATTTATCGGTTCCGGCGCAGGACTTCCGAAATTTATGGGGATTCCCGGAGAGCAGGCGCTTGGCGTATTCTCCGCAAACGAATATCTCACCAGAAGCAATCTGATGAAGTCCTTTGATGAAAATTCCAATACGCCTATCATGCATGGCAAGAAGGTTGCCGTGGTGGGCGGCGGAAACGTAGCCATGGACGCTGCCAGAACGGCGCTTCGTCTCGGCGCGGAGGTACATATTGTGTACCGCCGGAGCGAGGAGGAGCTTCCCGCCCGTGTGGAGGAAGTACACCACGCTAAGGAAGAAGGGATCATTTTTGATCTGTTGACCAATCCCACAGAGATCATTGCGGACGAGAACGGCTGGGTATCCGGCATCAAGTGTGTGCGCATGGAGCTGGGAGAGCCTGATGCCTCCGGCAGAAGACGTCCTGTGGTGATCGAGGGTTCGGAGTTTCTGATGGAGGTGGATACAGTCATCATGTCCCTGGGAACTTCACCGAATCCGCTGATCTCATCCACCACAAAGGGGCTTGAGGTGAATAAGTACAAATGTATCGTAGCAGAGGAAGACTTCGGTGCAACCACCAAAGAGGGTGTTTATGCAGGCGGCGATGCGGTGACGGGAGCTGCCACCGTGATCCTTGCCATGGGGGCCGGAAAGGCGGCGGCGAAAGGAATCGACGATTATCTCTCGAAATAGAATACAAGGATATAGAGTCTGTCTGTTGCTGAAAGCAGACAGGCTCTTACTTATATACAGAAAATTGTGACAGCATAAGAAATTCTTAAAGAATTTGCACATACAATCTTTAAAAATATCCGTTAAACTTGTTTGAAAAGAGTTTCTAATATATTAATGCAGGAAAGGTAAGTGTACCCAATGAAATTACCGGAACAGGATCAGGAAAACGAACAGGATAAGTTGGAAGAGCGGGAGAGCCTTTTACAAAAGCCCGTTATGACCAGGATTCTTTTGGGGATCATAGCGATTCTTCTTATCTGTATTTTAGTGCTGCTTCTTCTGGTGTTTACCCAAAACAGGCAGAAACCGCAGGATCTTCAGCAGAATATCACAGACTATGCAAAACAGCAGGAGAATTTAGAGCAGACGCTGGAGGAGGAGCCGCGGAGGGAGGAGACTTCCGAGCCGGGTAAGCCTTTGGAGACGCAGGTAGAGCTGACAGAGGATGTGGAGGAAGAGCTTAAAGAGGAGATTGCGTCCGCAGATGATGAAAAGACGGCTGTCGTGGTGGATATCGAGGATGAGAACGACGAGGCTTATACGAAAGAGTTTATTTTAAAGGAGGCCTATCCCCATTTTGAGGCCAACAATCAGGATGCTATCTGGGATCTGGCGCATCTAAAGCGGTATGTGAAGCTCTCCAAAGGACTGGAGGGAACCGGGGACTTTTATTATCAGGGAGATGTGGACAGCGAAGGGAAACCGGATGGTACGGGTCTTGCCATTTATGAGAACAACAGCTACTATTTCGGGCAGTGGAGCCACGGCATGAGAAGCGGTCAGGGTACCTGGTTTCGTTATTACATAAATCAGAAAAATAAGACGAACGCCATGGGAACGTATATGTCCCACAGCTATGCGGGAACCTGGGAGAATAATCTGCCAAACGGACAGGGGGCGGAGCATTACGATGTGGATATCTCAACCCTTGCACCTACGCGGGGCAGGATCATACAGAATGTGGTCGGTAATTTTAAGGACGGCCTCTATGATGGGGATATGTATGCCAATACCGTGGACTATATCGGCAATGTACAGGAGTGGGACGGCATTGCGGCAGAGGGGGTATTTACTCTGTGGCGGGATATGAGCGCTATCGGAGAATGTGCGGTCTGGCGTTACCGTGACGACACTTCTATCTGTCTGGATATTGACAAGTCAGAGAACCGGAAACAGGGACTTCGGGAGCTTTTAAAGTAGTTGCATTTTGTGGAAAATGATTATAAAATAGGACCGTAGAGATCGTTTTATCTCCATTCGTAAGATAAGGAGGGTATGATCATGCCCAGATATCAGAGCAGTGCGGCAAAGGCAGCGGATAATCGTTCTTCAGCTTACACGCTTCTGGCGGTTGGCGGAATCGGTTTTGTGGTGGTGGTGTTGATCTTTCTGAATGTGATACCACTCTATCAAAATGCCGGTATCACTAAGTATCTGGTCTGCGGTGTCATGGGCGCCATGTTTATCCTCTTTGTTGTGTTTGGTTTTGTGTCCATGCGGGATTCCAGGGTGCTTTTAGTGAAAGCGAAATCAGAAAATTCCCTGCTATCGGAGATCACCAGATGGTGTGAGGAGAACCTGGACGGTTCCGCTATTGACGAGGTGATCCTGGATGCGGAAGAATCCATGGACGAGTTGACGGATGAGGAAAAATATTATCGGCGCACGGAGAAGATGCGCACAATGATAGAAGATAAGTTCATGAATCTGGACGAGGCGTTCGTGGACGACTTTGTGGATGGATATTATCAGGAATTATATGAAGATAACAGTGATCACAGTCGGTAAACTGAAGGAGGCGTTCTATCGGGAGGCGGTGTCCGAATACGGAAAGCGGCTTTCGCGCTATTGTAAATTAGAGATTCGGGAAGTGGAGGACGAGAAAACCATAGAAGGCGCCTCCGATAAAGCGCAGGAACAGATACTTGCCAGAGAGGCGGAGCGTATCCTGCGTTTTTTGCCGGAAAACGCTTTTGTGATAACGCTGGAGATCGAGGGGCGTATGTACGATTCGGAAGCTTTTGCGGAAAAGATACGAGATCTTGGGGTCAATGGCGTGAGTCATATCGTCTTTGTGATCGGCGGCTCACTTGGTTTACATAACACCATAAAGAAGCGGGCTGACCTGGCGGTCAGCTTTTCCAAGATGACATTCCCGCACCAGCTGATGCGGGTTGTTTTGTTGGAGCAGATTTACCGCGCCTATCGGATCATAAACGGGGAACCTTATCATAAATGATAGCATTCGCACATATAGTGTACTATGAGAAGAGAGAACAGACGCTCTCCGCTTTCGCCGTTTTTAAGATCGAAAGAGCTGATGGTAGAGTCGCTAAAGCTTCCGAAGGACACAATGCTTGGCGCGGCCATCGTCACGGTCACGGGAAACCGGGAGGCATTTATCGAAAACTATAAGGGGATTCTGGAGTACACCACGGAATCCATTGTGCTGCAGGGGAAGAACACGAAGATCTGTTTCGAGGGCAGTTCCCTGTCCATAGATTACTATACCAATGAAGATATGAAAATAAGCGGAAAAATTGATGCGATTCGTTATCTTTAGGTTTGCGGGAGAGAATCTATGCTTCATTGGATACAGTATATAAGAGGGTATGTGGTTGTCAGAGTGTGGGGATATTCTGTAGAGCGTCTTTTGAATCTGTGCGGCAACCACGACATTCTGGTGTGGGACATTGAGGATCATGGCGACCATCACACGATGCGGATGAGCATAGCGGGCTTTTTTGCCCTGAAGCCCCTCTTGAAAAAAACAGGGACGAGGGCGGCCGTTCTGCACAGATACGGATTGCCTTTTTTTGTTTCAAAAATGCAAAAGAGAAAGCTTTTTGTGGCAGGGCTTTTTCTCTGCATCCTGTTCTGGAGCCTTGCCTCGCGTTGTATCTGGGATATTCGGATTGAGGGAAACTACGCGCTGACAGAAGATGTTCTCATGGAGTATCTGCAGGAGCAGGGCGTACACACTGCCATGAAAAAAAGTGATCTTCAGATCGAGGCTCTGGAACAGGCTCTCAGAAAAGATTATGATCTGATCACCTGGACGTCACTGCAGCTCCAGGGTACCACATTGCTTGTTCGAATCAAGGAAAATGAGATGCCTGTCTATGACGAGCAAAAGAGTGAAGATGCAGTCCGCGGCATGGATCTGGTGGCGGAGCGGGATGGGATCGTCACCTATATCATCACCAGAAAAGGCGTACCTCTTGTATCCTGCGGGGACAGCGTCAAGGCGGGAGATGTGCTTGTGAGCGGTGCGATTCCCGTCTACAACGAGGACACAACAGTGCGCCGGTATCAATATGTGGAGGCGGATGCGGACATTTTGCTGTGCTATACACAACAGGTTTCTCTGGAAGCTTCTGTGGCTTATGAAGAAAAATGCTATACGGGAGAAAAATTAGATATCCCGGTACTTGGCGCGGGCGCTAAGGAAATCACCCTGCGGTTTTTCGGGATTCCCTATGATCTTTATGATACCAGTGAAGAAAAAAAGCAGGTGAAGCTTCTCGACCATCTTTATCTGCCCTTGTTTTACGGGCAAAAGACGGTGCAGGAATATGAAATCGAGACAAAGGAGCACACGGATGAGGAGATGAAAATGCTGCTGCAGGAGGCATGGCGTAAAAATATCTCAACTTTACTGGAAAAAGGGGTACAAATTACAGAAAAAAATGTTACAATAAAAAAGAACGATGAAAAATGGGTGTTATATGCCAATATGCAGCTTGAAGAGTCTGCCGTAAAGCTGCTCCCCACCGCGACGGAGCCTGTCGAGGTGTCTGAGGAGGAGACGCAGTCGGATCAGACGCGTGCTGTCATCCTGAAAGGCGGGGCATGGGAGCGTTTACAGTCAGTTTAGATGTGCCTGTGGAGCATATGCAGAATCTCTTCGGAGAGTTTGATTCGCACATCAAGAAAATAGAAGATGATCTGAAGGTGATGATCGTGAACCGAGACGGCGCCGTCCGGATATCCGGCGAGCAGGAATCTGTAGATCAGGCAGCCAGGATCGTGGACGAGCTGCTCACTTTATCAAAAAGATGTACGGTTTTGGAGGAACAGAGTGTGGATTATGCCATAGAGCTTGGAAAGGAGCATCGGGAGGATATGCTGCTTGCCATGGACAGCGACTGTATCTGTCACACGGTAAACGGGAAACCGATCAAGCCCAAGACTCTGGGGCAAAAGCAGTATGTGGATGCCATGCGGGATAATATGATCGTTTTCGGGGTGGGACCTGCGGGTACCGGTAAGACCTATCTGGCCATGGCTATGGCTGTGACGGCCTTTAAGAACAACGAGGTGAGCCGTATCATCCTGACCAGACCTGCCATTGAGGCGGGAGAGAAGCTGGGGTTTTTGCCGGGAGATCTGCAGAGCAAGGTGGATCCCTATCTCAGACCTCTCTATGATGCGCTTTATCAGATCATGGGAGCGGAGAGCTTTGCGAGAAATATGGAAAAGGGTCTGATCGAAGTGGCGCCGCTTGCTTATATGCGGGGCAGGACTCTGGATAATGCCTATATCATTCTGGATGAGGCACAGAATACCACCCCGGCGCAGATGAAAATGTTTCTCACCAGGATCGGGTTCGGCTCTAAAGTGGTGGTAACCGGTGACGCTTCCCAGAAGGATCTGACGCCGGATGTAAGATCCGGGCTTGACGTGGCGGGCAGGGTATTATCCAAGATAGACGATATCGCATTCTGTACCTTGAACAACAAGGATGTGGTGCGGCATCCTCTGGTACAAAAGATCGTAAAGGCATACGACGACTATGAGGCCAGAGAAAAAAGGCGCAGTGAACAAAAAACAAGAAACAGGAATTACGAACGTGGAAAAAAATAATACGCAGCAAAACAGTAATATCATAAAAAGAATCGTGATCTTTACCCTGTTGTTTCCGGCGACGGGCGTGATCGCATGGCTCGGCAGTATGCTCTATCAGAGTAAGACGGACCTTAT
>CAZUZZ010000092.1:0-6581 GCA_964625055.1 uncultured Bacteroides sp.
ATACGGGTGTACAGCTTGTCCGGATTCGGATTTTTATCCGCGCTTCGCCCGCCGTAGATGTTCCCCAGCGCCATGGCGATCATGATGGTGCCGATGATGATGGTCCACACGATCTGGGAAGAGCTGAAATAGGGAGCAAGCAGTCTGCTCGCCCCCAATTCCACTGCCATCACGGACATCCCCGCAAAAAATTCTGTCAAGTATAAAAAGATCTTATTTTTCAAAATAGGTATGGTACGCATTTGACAACTCCTTTATCCTGCGTTTCTTTTTCATGTGTGGGACTTAGTACTTCTCACATCATTCTACAGTATATATGATGATCTCCGCTTTTACAATCTCAAAATGTCCTAAATCCCGCCTTTGACCACCAGAATCTTATCCCCCGCGTTGATCTCCTCCGTGGGCAGTTCGTTGACCTCCTTAAGCTGTGCCACCGGTACATAATAGCGTTTCCCGATATCCCACAGCGTATCTCCCGGTCCCGCGATGCAGATGACCATGCCGGGCAGCTCGCTTAACTTGTTCAGATCTAGCGCTTCTTCATGGATATCCGTGACCAGATCACGATTTTGCAGAGCAAATACGATCACCTTAAACTGCAGCGTCGCTTTCACATCCAGTTCATCACTGTCCAGCATAGTCACCGTCAGCTGCTCGATACTGCTGCTCAGTTTATAGAGACAGGTAGGCAGGATATTATCCGCCTCGATCACATACTGGAAGGGCAGCTCATTGACCGTAGAGTAGAGAGATTTGGCCCCGCCTGCACACAGATACAAGGTAGTCACACGGAGTACCCCCGTAACGGCGATCCCGTTCTCCACAATAGTCTGTTCGTTGATCTGGATCTCACCCTCCGAGTGAATGAGCTGATACATCGGCATTTCCGAATTCTGGATCCTCATATGCTCCGCAATCTTGCACTTACCGTTTCCGGCGAGCAGTAGACTCTTTAACGGCATCTGTGTGGTCAATGCCTCGATCTCCCTGTCTACGCCATAGACGTCGGAGAGCACCTCCAGATTTTCTTCCTCATAAAGGTGAATATCCAGATCCAGCACCGGTTCTACGCAAAAGACTCTCTCCTCTCCGTCGAAATCCTGACGCACCTCCACATTGCACTGTCCCATGTGATACTGGATCGACGGGATCATATTCTCCCTGCAGCCGTGACATTCGATGATGCCACTGAAAGGCACTGTGTTCTCGTACCACTGTGTTCTGTCGTTATCTCCCTCGCCCTCATAGAGAAAAAAGGCCTTCATCTCTCCCTGAATCGAAAGCTTCTCCTCCAGCGCCTTGAATTCCACATGATCAAAGCAGATGTGATGCCATATGGTCTGGAATACATTGGGCAGATTGCCGGTCAGCTCCATCTCTTCCTTCAGGCGGAAAATGTCTTTTTTATGCAGCACCAGCTCCACCACCGGATAGACACACTTGCGGTACTCCACCGGCTCCTCATGGTAAAGATCCACCGCCGCCTCACATTCCATCTGCTCCTCCCGCTCCAACACGAAAGAAATCACCGCCTGTACACTCAGCTTACGGGAATTGATCAGCCCTACCGTCAGATCCTCTATGCAATACTCCGTCAGGATCGTATCGCTGTTGCAGGTACCCTCCAGGTTCACCTTCTCCTCAAAGGGAATCACCGCCTCCATACTGGCGCAGGTGCCCTCCATGTCCGTCAGATACAGTATGGACACCACCAGCTTCCCTTTCAGGCTCACCACATTTTCTCCGGGACGGATCTCCTCCAGTATGATCTCACCCTTGCTGCTCAGTAGATAGTTCGCGTCCAGCTTGTTATCTGAAATATTCACATCTTCTTCCAATACCATCTGGGTGCCGGCTCTGCCGTTTATCCGGTCCATATGTATCTTTTTCTTCACTAACTCCACAAAAAAATCCTCCCTGCATATACTTACTATAAATTTATGCACAGGGAGGACTTGATATGTCAGTTTCCTTTGTCAATCTACCGCTCCGATCAGATCGGTTACATTTTCAATATCATATTGCTTCATATACGCCTCGATGCCTTCCACCACTTCCACGGTGGCGTAGGGATTCACAAAATTCATAGCGCCCACCGCCACGGCGCTGGCTCCCGCCAGCAAAAATTCTATCGCATCCTCCGCGCTGCCGATACCGCCCATGCCGATGATGGGAATCTGCACCGCTTGCGCCGTCTGATAGACCATGCGCACCGCCACCGGCTTGATGGCAGGGCCGGACATACCCCCGGTCTTATTTGCCAGCACAAAACGTTTCTTGTGAATATCGATCTTCATTCCCGTGATCGTATTGATCATGGAGAGCGCATCCGCCCCCGCTGCCTCTGCCGCCTTGGCCATCTCCGTGATATCCGTCACATTGGGACTCAGCTTCATGATCACCGGCTGTTTCGCCTTTTTCTTGATCTGGGAGGTGATATCGTAGAGGGAATCCGCTTTCTGCCCGAAGGCAATCGCCCCCTCTTTCACATTGGGACAGGACACGTTGATCTCCAGCATGGCAACCGGCGCATCGGAGAGACGTTCCACCACCTCCAGATAGTCCGCCACCGTTTTACCGCAGACATTGACTATGACGTTAGTGTCATAATTTTGTAAAAAAGGAATGTCCCTTTCCAGAAAGACATCAATACCAGGATTCTGCAAGCCGATGGCATTCAGCATACCGCCATACACCTCCGCCACCCGGGGCGTAGGATTGCCCTCCCAGGGCACATTGGCAACACCTTTCGTCACCACTGCACCCAGCTTATTCAGATCTACAAAGTCACTGTACTCCATGCCGGAGCCGAAGGTCCCGGACGCCGTCATGACAGGATTCTTAAAGGTGATCCCCGCGATTTTTACTTCTGTATTCATATATCTACCTCCCCCGCCTCAAAGACCGGCCCTTCCGTACAGATACGGGCATTGTGCACATGGGAATGGCTGTCCACCCCCGCCGTTTTACACACACAGCCCAGGCAGGCTCCCACGCCGCAGGCCATTCTCTCTTCCAGAGAGATGTAAGCCGGGATTCCCTGCTCCCTGGCGTATTTTTTGATAGCGCGAAGCATGGGCATGGGACCGCAGGCCATGATCATATCCGCCTGCAGGGAATAGGCGCTTATGATATCCATCACATTGCCCTTTGTCCCCACGCTGCCGTCCTCTGTCGCCACATAAGCGTCGCCGTACTTAGCCAGATCCTCCTCCAGAAAAAGCTCCTTGTTCCGGTAGCCCAAAAGAATCTGCTTTTTGCCGTCCAGCGCTTTGGCAAGCTCCAGCATCGGCGGTATGCCAATCCCACCGCCCATCAAAAAGAGCTTTTTGCCCTTCGCCTTGTCGAGGGGAAATCCATTGCCCAGCACACCGAGAAGATCCAGCTTATCCCCTGCTTTGCAGGCGGCAAATTCCGCGGTTCCCTTTCCCGCCACGCGATATACCAGCCGCAGTCTTCCCTTTGCTTTGTCCGCCTCACAGATGCTGATAGGCCGTGGCAAAAGGGTGCTTTCATTATGCGGATACACTCCAACAAACTGCCCCGGATGCGCCTGCTTAGAAAGCTTTGTTTCAAGCCATAGATCAAAAATCTGTTCTCCTATCTGTTTTTGCGATACGACTGTCGCTGTTACTTTTTTCTTTCGCGTCATCTGCGTTTCCTTTCTGCAAATAAACTTGTCATTTTACACTATTATATCTGTTTCTTCACCCTCTCACAAGCCTGTCTTATCTCATTCCAATGGTGGATGTGCAGATAATCAAAATCAATCACTTCTCCCTCATTCCGATATGTAACAGGATTCACTTCATCAGGTACCTGCCCTTCATACAGCACCGGAAATATCCCGGCTCCATGTGCGCCTTTGATATCAGCACTGATATCATCACCGCAATACCAAACGGCATCGGCAGACAGATTTGCTTTCCTGAGCGCCGTTTCAAATAACATCCTGCTTGGTTTCCTGATCACATACTCACTGGATGCCATGATAAACTCAAATCTGTTATTGGGAAGAAGCCTGTTGATGCGATTGCTGAGCGCATTTCCCGACCATCCGATATTGCTGATCACAGCCGTGCGAATCCCGACGTCATTGAGATAATCCAGCATCTCCGCTGCTCCCGGCATAACGGCCCCCGGTGAAGCCGCATTCCACTCAATCTCTTCTAATTCCCTGTAAGAAATGCTGAACTTTAGTCCGAGATATTCATAAACCAGCCTCATAATCTGCCATTCATGGATCTCTATTCCTACATTTCTCTGTTCCTGAAACTCCGCAAATACTCTCTGCACTTCGGCAAAAATTTGCTCTACCGTAAGATTCTGGGGATTCTCAACGATATAGGGGTACGCCGCTTCTTCGCATCGCATGGCATTAAAACCCGGCTCATAAAGTAAGGTGTGTCCGTAATCAAAAATGATCATTTGGGGTTTCTTCATACTCTGCATCCTCTAACGTAATCTATCCTGTTCTCTGTTAGAAATGATTTTATCATAATCTTTTTTTCACTACAAGATAAGCCCTCCGGTGTAGGCACCCATGTCTAATGGCAAAAACATGGGTTTTCTCATTTTCTGTCGTGGTTTTTATTTATGTTATATGGTAGCCTGTATGCGAAAGGAGGAGACAGCAATGGATCCGACAAAGCAAAAGGAGGAGATGCAGTGGATGCAAAAAAAATAGGAAGCTTCCTGAAAATGCTTCGGAAAGAAAAGGGCCTGACACAGGAACAGCTTGCAGAAATTCTTTATGTGTCGGGAAGAACTGTCTCTCGCTGGGAGACAGGAACAACTATGCCGGAATTAGGAATTCTTATTCAAATGGCAGAGTTCTACAATGTAGAGCTAAAAGAAATTTTAGATGGTGAAAGGGAGGACGAGATTATGAATCAAGAATTACAAGAAACCTTATATAAAGTTGCAGATTATAATAAATTGGAGAAAGAAAAGGCAATAAAAGCCGGAAACCTTGCTTTTGGTTTGACCTTTTTTGTCTGTACCGCAGCAATTATGATTCAGTTGATCGTTATGGGAACATTGCCGATTGTCCTGGGCGAAACTGTGACGCTGCTGACCGGCGGGATAGCCTATATCGGAATGATGGTACACAATGGCGTATGGAGAATCGGTGCCGGAATTAAAAGCACGCCACTCCGGGATTTTTTAATCAGTCTGATGTGTGCGTGCGTGTTCACTGCAGCATTAGTCCTCAGCTATATCCGACTTGGAGCAACCGCAGTTCAAACAGTGCGTATTGCAATGATATTTTTTGCGGGATCTGCAACATTTAATTTTGCTTTATTAAGAATATTGACATTTTGCAATCAAAAAAGAAGGGAGAAAATGGAGTAAATTCCCGGAGACATTGGCTCGTCTTACGTGTGCACCAGCCTCCGCACCGACTCGTCCAATGTCTCCAAATCGATCGGCACATTGTTGATCTGAATATCTGCAAGCTGTGTGAGCTTGCTTAAATCCGGAAGAGTTGTTATATGTTTCAGATCCTGCAGCTTTAATGTTTCCAGATTAATAAGAGACTTGATAAAATCCAGATTGTCCAGCTTCATGATCCTCCAAAGTTCCAGATTACGCAGACTTATCAAGTCCCCCAGTCCCGTAAGATCGCTGTTGCCGCACCATAACAGTGCAAAAGACTCTAAGCAAAGTTCCTTCAAAAAATCAAAGTTTTCCACCTTTATTCCTCTTAAAGATAAAGATTTTAAGCTCACAATCTGGTTGATACTCTCGATGTGCTTCTTTGCCTTTTGGCCCAGAAAAAGGGTATGCAGTTTCTTATATTTCAAGAGCCATTCGCAGTCAAACTGTACGGCTTTTCCCATTGTATCAGCATAGAGTATCAATTCCTCCAGATTGGAAGACAGTTCCCTGACAAAACCGTAATCCCTGCAATCGAACAAATCCAAGTGTACACCCATCAAATTCGGGAGTTCACACAAATATTCGGGATTGACTGCTTCCTTATTGTTTTTCAGATACGCGTCAATCCAGATTTTTGATAAATGAGGCATCTGACTGAGCACAGATAGATCGAATGTTTCATTTCCGTATGTACCAATCCCGAAAATACGAAAATAGAGATCCGGCCGTCTCTCTAAAATCCGGTCAATCTCCTGATAGGCTCTGTCAGGAAGATTTTCGTCAATCTGTATCCGCTTGATCCGATCATTCTGGGCAATCTCCTCAATCATTTCAGATGTGATATCCTTATATCCGACGTTCTTCAATATGCCGTTTTCCCATGTTTTTTTTGCTATGTGAATATGATTGGCAAAGTCGATCCACGCTCCCATAAGCACCCTCCGTATATCAGTTCAATCCTTCGAATACTGTGCTCTGTTCACAGACGTAATAACTGATTATCCTATACTTTGATCATTTTGTATTATCCTCTTCCCACAAGGCAATCCTCTGTTTCGCATCTTCATACTCTTCCACCGATATTTCAAGCCCCTCACAGGCTTCCTGCATATTCATATGGAAATTTTTCATACTTAGCTCTACACTTCTTACCAATGTTTTCAGTGTTCCATGCTCTATACCTTGTTCTTTACCTT
>CAZUZZ010000093.1:0-6569 GCA_964625055.1 uncultured Bacteroides sp.
ACGAGGAGAGCCTCGGAGACAAGCGGCATCTCATAGAGGAGGAGCTTCACAAGTATGAGCGGGCGCTTGATTCCTATGAGCCGGGCGTGATCGAACGCGCAAAGGAGGCATTCCGGGAGTTCTTAAAAGATCTGGAGGAATTCTGATCGCGCGCTCCCTTCGCTTGCCTGTGCGGGGGAAATTTTATATAATGGAACTATTCAGAGTCAGAACGGGCACTGAAAAGATGCAAAACATATAGGAAATAAGGAGAATATCAGCATGATTAAATTGACAGAGGGCGGAGCGTACCTTGTTCGCGGAACCGAGATCATTCCGGACGGTGCGGACGCCGGGCTACAGATCCGGGAAAAGACCGGGAGAGAGGTTTCCAGAGAAGAGGCGGCGAAGAATACCATTGCTTACGGGATTCTGGAGGCGCACAATACTTCCGGCACGATGGACAAGCTGAAGATCAAATTTGATAAACTGACTTCCCACGATATCACCTTTGTGGGGATCATTCAGACGGCGCGGGCTTCGGGACTTACCAGATTTCCGATTCCCTACGTGCTCACGAACTGCCACAATTCCCTGTGCGCGGTAGGAGGAACCATCAATGAGGATGACCATATGTTTGGCCTGTCCTGCGCGAAAAAATACGGCGGCGTCTATGTACCGCCTCATCAGGCAGTCATTCACCAGTACGCGAGAGAGATGCTTGCGGGCGGCGGCAGGATGATACTGGGTTCCGATTCCCATACCAGATATGGCGCGCTGGGTACGATGGCTATGGGTGAGGGCGGACCGGAGTTAGTCAAGCAGCTTTTGTCGCAGACCTACGATATCAATATGCCCGGCGTGGTGGGCGTATACCTGACGGGAGAGCCGGTAAAGGGCGTGGGCCCGCAGGACGTGGCGCTTGCCATCATCGGCGCGGTGTTTGATAAAGGCTATGTAAAAAATAAAGTGATGGAGTTTGTGGGGCCCGGCGTGGCGGCGCTGAGTGCGGATTTCAGGATCGGCATCGATGTGATGACCACGGAGACCACCTGCTTATCTTCCATCTGGCAGACAGACGAGCAGATCAAAGAGTTTTATGATATCCACGGCAGGGTGGAGGAGTACAAGGAACTGAATCCGGGTGAGGTGACCTATTATGACGGCATGATCACGGTGGATCTGTCGAAGATCAGGCCCATGATCGCTATGCCCTTCCATCCCAGCAACACCTACACGATTGATGAGGTGAATGCGAATCTGAAGGATGTGCTTCACGATGTGGAGGAGCGTGCCAAGGTGAGTCTGGACGGCGCGGTGCCTTACTCTTTACAGGATAAAGTAGTGAATGGAAAATTTATGGTAGATCAGGGCATTATCGCGGGCTGTGCGGGCGGCGGCTTTGAAAATATCTGCGCGGCGGCGGATATTCTGAAAGGCTCATACATTGGATCCGATGGCTTTACCCTGAGCGTATATCCCGCTTCCATGCCGGTGTATATGGAGCTGATCAAAAACGGCTGTGCGGCGGCGATCCTGGAAACCGGCGCGGTGTTAAAGACCGCTTTCTGCGGCCCCTGCTTCGGTGCGGGAGATACGCCGGCGAACAATGCCTTCAGTATCCGGCATTCCACGAGGAACTTCCCGAACAGAGAGGGCTCTAAGCTGCAAAACGGTCAGATCTCTTCCGTGGCGCTCATGGACGCCCGTTCCATCGCGGCTACGGCGGCGAACAAGGGCGTTCTGACACCGGCTACGGCGTTTGACGGGGAGATCGGAAAATATCAATATCATTTTGATGCGAATATATACGCGAACCGCGTCTTTGATTCCAAGGGCGTGGCGGATGAGAGCGTGGAGATCCAGTTCGGACCCAATATCAAGGATTGGCCCGCCATGGGCGCTCTGCCGGAGAATCTGGTGCTGCGCGTGGTATCGGAGATCCACGATCCTGTCACCACCACGGACGAGCTGATCCCTTCCGGAGAGACTTCCTCTTACCGCTCTAATCCGCTGGGGCTTGCAGAGTTTACCTTATCCAGAAAGGATCCTGCGTATGTAGGGCGCGCGAAGGATATTCAGAAAGCTGAGAAAGCCAGAATGCAGGGAGAGCATCCCTGTCAGGCGCATCCCGATGTGAAGCCCGTGATGCACGTGGTCAAGAAGACCTTTACGGATGCTTCCCATGAAAATACAGGATTTGGTTCCACCATTTTTGCGGTGAAGCCGGGAGACGGTTCGGCCAGAGAGCAGGCCGCAAGCTGCCAGAAGGTGCTGGGCGGCTGGGCGAACATCGCCAATGAGTATGCCACCAAGCGGTATCGGTCGAATCTGATCAACTGGGGAATGCTGCCGTTTTTGATCGAGGAGGGAGAATTGCCCTTCCGGAATCTGGATTATCTGTTCTTCCCGGGAATCCGCAAGGCTGTGGAGGAGAAGGCGGAGACGATCCAGGCATACCGTGTGTCGGTGGAGAAAGATGAGCTTGTGCCCTTTACGCTGACGCTGGGAGAACTGACGGACGAGGAGAGACAGATCATTTTAAAGGGGTGCCTGATCAACTACAACAGAGTAGATTAAAAATTGACTGAAGGAGTCAAATTGCATTGGGGAATGACAATGGGGGAAAAGGGGGAACAGGCGGCATGATGCGCCGGCTTGTACCCCTGGCGGCTGTTCTTCTGATAGCGGCAGTGTTTGTGTATGCGGCCATGGAGGGCAGATCACAACAAAATAGCAACATACAGGACAGCGTGCAGACAGAGACCGGCGGCTATGAGACGACGGTTTCTGTTGCTCTGCCCGGACTTGAGCCGGACGAGCCGGAGGTGGATTCTTCCAAGGAGATCGTGAACGATATTCTTCTGAGCAATGTGCCCAAGGCGGACTACAGCTACTCTTTTAACGGAAAGCTTACCGATGCGGTGGTGGTGACGAGAGCGGGAGATGAGGACGGATTTAATGCGGGCACTTATCCGGAGGCAGCGGAAGTGCTGCCGCTGTTTACGGAGGGCGTAGAGGGAGATGCGATTTATCTGGACGGCAGCTATGGGGTGGAGCTTTTGGGGATAGAGGCGCTTACTGCATCTTATACGATCTCTTTCTGGTTTCGCGCGGAGGAGCTGCAGGACTGGTCGCCCTTTCTGGTGATAGGCTCCCATCTTATGGATGTGGGCGGCAGTCAGAGCTTTCTCTCTTTCAATAAAAAGACGACGGAGGAGGGAGAGGTGATCGTGCCGGTCTTTAATACGATCGACGCGGTCTGGAATAATGCCTGTGAAGTCAGACCGTCCATGGATCCAAAGCAGTGCATTTTTCTGAATGAGTGGAATTATATCACGATCTGCGTGAATGCTGACGAGGTCTCCGAGGAGGGAAAGGTTACGGGATATCTGTATCTGAACAGTGAGATGATCGGTTCGGGAGAGGTTTCCTGCCTGAATCTGGATCCGGATAATGTGAAGGCTTATCTGGGAATCAACTGTTTTGACAAATTGTTTCGGGCCAGCTACGATGAGATCCATATCTGGCAGTATGTGCTCGACGAGAGCCAGATCAGCAGTATGTACACCGCCTACTTAGACGTGCAGGAATGAACATTTGATATGACGATATCTTAAGAATCTGGAAAAAACGCCGATATATAGTTTACAGAGAGGATGGCTCATGGCCAGGGTCTGTTTTCTCTGTAATCTGAATGATGTTGAGACCAGGGACGGTATTTTTGCGGAAAAGGAATTTCCATAAAGATGCTGTCTTTTCTATTGCCACGCGCCAGGGAAGGCGCAGTCAGGTGACACGGGCAGGCATGGGAGCGGTCTTATACAAAAGGAGGTAACATTGATCATTGATTCCGGTACCATAGAAATGCAGTCTACCAGGAGTTATCAATCCATCAAAAAGGCAAGCGCCAGAGGTGTGAGAGGCACGATCACGGGCGGAAAGGACTCGCTGGATTCCCTGTTTGAGAATCAGCTTGGCACTGGAGAAAAAACAGCAGGAGAGGAGAAGGATGACAGCGCGAAGCTGGAGGATCTCTCCACACATATGCGCAATATGTCCGGCGGGTGGCAGATCTCTACGAGAAATGACGAGCGGGAGGCTATGCGCAGTATCAGGCAGCAGTGTGTAGATTTTCTGCTGGAACTTTTATTCCGTTTTCGTGGGCAAAGAGGGATACTGAATAATCCCATCGCCGCGGCGGGAGGCACTACCCTGTACACCGTAAACGGTTATCAGATGCAGCATTATCATATGGAGGAGGAGAGTACCACCTTCTCTACGAAGGGTACGGTGAAGACCGCAGACGGCAGGGAACTGTCCTTTAACCTGGAATTTGGCATGAGCCGCAGATTCGAGGAGTATTATGAGGAGAATTACATCTCTTCCATTAAGACTTTCCGTGATCCGTTGGTGATCAATCTGGACACCAATATCGCGCAGGTCTCCGATCAAAAATTTTACTTCGACTTGGACTGCGACGGCAAGGAGGAGGAAATCTCCAGTTTACAGGCGGGCAGCGGCTTCTTGGCGCTTGACTTGAACGAGGACGGCAAGATCAACGACGGCAGTGAGCTTTTCGGCACGAAGAGCGGAGACGGCTTCAGCGATCTTGCAAAGTATGATGCGGATGGCAACGGCTGGATCGACGAGGCGGATCCTATCTGGGATAAGCTTTTGATCTGGACGAAGGATGAGAATGGAAAGGATCAGTTGTATCATCTCTCTGATCTGGGCGTGGGCGCCATCGGCCTGGGCCGGGTAGGGACACAGTTTTCCTTAAATTCTGAAAAGACTAATGAGACCAACGCCATGATCCGCAAGACAGGAATTTTCCTGTACGAAAATGGAACAGTGTCTACCATTCAGCACCTGGATATGGCAGTGTACGACAACAAGGGGTAGGCAGAGCTCCAAATCAGGCATCATAAAAAACCGGACATCCACATAGGAATAGGATATGTGGGGTGTCGCATGAACAAAAATGGAATCGTCTTAAAAAAAACAAACAAGAGGAATGCAGGAAGCTTTCTTTTGTTTGTTTTTTTATTGCCCTATGTCTGCGCCTGCCTTTGGGGTCATGTGGGGGAGGAGAAGGCGCGGCTGGGGGCAGAGAATATGGTGCAAGAGCAGCAGGCAGGCCCTGCCGTGGAAGCGGTCCTGGAATGGGGCGTCTGGGAGCTGCCCTTAGAAGACTATCTGGTGTATCGGCTTTTTCTGGTCATGCCGGAGGATTATGAGCCGGAAACGCTTAAGGCGCAGGCAGTGCTTCTGCGGACAGAGCTTGCGGCGCAGTATCAGGTGGAGGGAGAAAGGATACGGGTGGCAGGCGACGGCCTTGCCGCTTTTTATGCAGAGCCGGAGGGCGTGGGAGCGGAAGCATTTTCAAAGAGCAGACAGGCGGTGGAGGAGACAACAGGTATGATCTTAACCTATCAGGGAGAGCCGATCCGCGCCTCTTATTTTTCCGTGAGCAACGGGCGTACCAGGGCGGCGAGTGAGGAGGAGTGTCCTTATTTTACTACCGTTTCCTGCGAGCAGGATAAGACCTCTCCGGATTACCACAGTGTGGTGGAGGTGGAAAAGGAGGCTTATATCCAGACGCTTGCAGGGATATTGGGAGAAGCGTGCGAGCGGGAGGAGATTTGGGAGAACAGGAATTTCTCTTATGATGATGCAGGATATATGACGAGCGTGTCATACGATACGGAGAATCAGGAGGGAAAACGGGTGGATGGGGAGACGTTCCGACATCTTTTTGGATTGAACTCCGCTTCCTTTACAGCCACCTGGGAGGAGAACCGGGTACTCTTTTCTGTGACAGGCGTGGGACATGGCTATGGCTTGAGCCAATACGGAGCCAACTGCAAGGCAAAAGAAGGGGAGACCTATGAGGAGATTCTTGCGGATTTCTTTTTTCAGACAGAATTAGCAAAATTTGAATAAGCCGGAAAAAATGGGTAAAACTAACTCCATAAGAAAAACAGGAGGCGAGTTTTATGGCGAGAAGAAATAGAAACAATATCGGGAAAGAGAGGATCATCATGCTGGCGTCCGCCGTATTTGTGCTGGCGGCCCTGACGGTTACCGGCCTTTATGTGCGGAAGAATAACCGGGCGGAGCAGGACAACTATGTGGTGGACTTCGGAGCGCTGGAGCAAAGCAGCACGGAGCTTGCGGAAAATATGATTTCGGGAGAAGAACTGGACACCCTTTTTGCGGATGTGGGAACTGACGATCTGGACTATGATCCCAGCTTTCAGGAGGCCAATTCTCTGCACGTAGAAAATACGGAGAGCGAGCAGAAGAAAGAGAAGACGTCCGGCAGTGCAACGGCAGAGAAAGAAGAGAAAAAGCTGGGCAAGGAAGAACCCAAAAAGGACGATCCGGTAGAGAAGTCCTCCGCGAAAAAGCAGGAGAGCGCCGCTGTCGAGGAAGAGGGTATGTTTGATGAGACGGTAGATACGGTCATGAGCGATGAGGTGCAGGCCGTCTCCACTACCGTACAGCCTGAGCTGGATTTTAATGAGGAGGACGGACTGGTGTGGCCTATCGTGGGTGATGTGCTGATCAATTACAGCATGGACAAG
>CAZUZZ010000094.1:0-2902 GCA_964625055.1 uncultured Bacteroides sp.
CATCCATTATGATAAATGCACTGGAAGATAAAATATCCTCCCACTATATCACCGCTTACCACATTTCTATAGCGCGGTATGTGCGTCTCGCACGTTCAGACAGTTTCTGTCAGATTTTCCGGCAGGCATTAAAACACATCAAATGGCAGTTGTAGTCTGTTACAACCGCTGGTCTACATTCGGCAATGCAGGAGTCATTCTGCTTTTGTCTGTGTCGAAAGGAGTTCTTATGGCAAAAGAGAAAAAAACATCCCAGAAGAAACACATCAGCAACAGCAAGCATCATGACAGCAGCAGTAAACTCATCTTTGGCAACGCGGAATTGTGTTCCCAGTTCCTCAGAAACTATATGGACATACCCCTTCTTAAAAACGTTCGGGCGGAGGATATCGAGGATGTCACGGAACGATACATACCCATGTTCACAGAAGAACGGAACTCAGATACGGTAAAACGTATAAGAATATCAGAAAAAGACACACTGTTTTTTGTCACTCTTATTGAACACAAGACCAAAGTGGATTATAATGTGAGTATGCAGCTACTCCGCTACATGGTCTACATATGGGAAGATTATGAAAAAGAGATGGAGAAGAAAAAGAAGGGCATCAGTAAAACGAAAAACTTTCGCTATCCTCCGATCCTGCCCATCGTATACTATGAGGGAAGCGGGAAGTGGACCGCGCCCTGCAATATCAGGGACAGGATCTACTTTGATGAGGCTTTTGAGCCTTTCACCCCTCGGTTCTTTTATAAGCTGGTGCAGCTCAATGCCTACAGCGTAGATGAACTGGTTGAGAAGAAGGATGAACTATCTCTATTGATGCTGATCAACCGGCTGCAGAGCATTGCGGCATTCAGGGAACTTAACTTACCAAAAGACTATTTGAAAGACCTGTCAGAGAATTCCACGGATGAATTGCTTGATATCATTGCCAGAGTGACAGCATCCATGTTGAGGCATTTACATCTGCCCGAGGAAGAAGTTTCGGAGTTTACTGATCAGGTGAAGGAGCGGGACATGGCAGTATTATTTGAATATTTTGAAGATGTGGATCTATCGGCAGAACGTAAAAAGGCGAGAGAAGCGGGCCGCGCGGAAGGTCTGGCGGAGGGTCTGGCAGAAGGCCGTGCAGAGGGTCTGGCAGAAGGCCATGCAATGGGACTGGCAGAAGGTCGTGCAATGGGTCACACAGAAGGCTTAGCAGAGGGTGAATCCCGTTTCGCTAAATTAACTCAGCTTCTGCTGAAATCCGGCCGCACTGATGACTTAACAAGGGCTGCTACTGACTTGGAATACAGGAAAGAACTATATCTACAAAACAATCTGTAAAACCTTTTCATAAATCCTCAGATCGCTGTCCTTAAATACATTGAAAACCACCCGCTCCATGCGGTCGCCATGCTTTTCCAGGAAACTCTTTACCGTCTCCCACGCGATCTGTGCCGCCTTATCATTGGGAAAATGAAATTCCCCCGTTGAGATACAGCAGAACGCAACCGATCTGATGTCATGCTCCAGACAGCATTTCAGAACGTTTTCGTAGCAATTTCGCAGATCCTGACAGAGCATCTCATTCAATTCACCATAGACGATCGGCCCCACAGTGTGGATCACATGATTGCAGGGAAGATTATAACCCGAAGTCAAAGTGGCAGTGCCTGTCGGTTCTTCGTAACTCCTGCCATATTTCATACGTCTATTCTGCATAATATGGTTACACTCTTCCCGAAGCTGCATACCCGCCGCACTGTGGATAGCATTGTCAATACATCGGTGACAGGGAACAAAACAGCCCAGCATCTGAGAATTTGCAGCATTTACGATAGCACCGATCTTTAGTCTGGTAATATCCCCCTGCCAGAGTGATATTTTTTCCGCAAAGGGAGTCTTTGCGTTATATTTCTCCTTTATTGTGGAAATGTCCGGTAAACTTACAACACCCTTTGCCTGCAGTTCTTCCTGCAGATACTCGTCCTGCAGATCCACTAATGCCCGGGACAGTTCTCTTGGCATACGGATATTCATAAGGGAGCGGATCGTATTCTTTTTTTCTTCCAGGCTATACCTGGTCGTCTCCAAATCTTTGTATTCGACAGAATCTTGTTTTAATTCTTCTAACAGAAGGTCTGTCTTGTCCGTTCCGCTCATTTCAAATACCCGCCTTTCACCTTTCTATTGTATATATTTGCTTTTCTTAAGCCATTCCACCGACTTTCGCAGTGCATCAACCGTCTTCGTCTCCACAACACAACGGCAGCCACATTCTTTGGCAATACCGATCCGCTGCGCCAGATCGATCTCTCCCGTCCCCAGTGTCTGGTGGTTCTTATTCCTCAACCCGTCATGGATATGGAAATGGTACAGCCTGCCTTTATGCTGCATTAGAAAAGCCTCATCCACATTATCACAGATGTGAGAATGTCCAATATCCCATGTCAGGGCAAACATATCACTCTGCAAAAGCTCTTCGATTGCCTCCTTCTCAAAATCCAGAAAGCCATCAGTATTTTCAACACAGACTTTTACACCAAAATCTCCCGCCACATCCTCGCACATCCTGCGGAATCTGCGTATCGCCGTCAGGTATACCTCCCGGTATTCCCCAAATAGCCGCACCTTTCGATCCGGCAGTGTAACATTAATGCCGTGATTCATATGCATATTCAAGAGCGGCGCTCCAATTTCATGTGCTGCCTTTAAAGCTCTTTCCACCGTCCGTAAATAAGCATCCGCCACAAGAGGATTGAAATCGCACACGTTGAGATTTTCATCCAGATGAATCGTAAAGTAAATATTATTTTTCGTCGCCAGTTCCTTCAAATATGCAGTTTCTTCCACCTGTGGTATCTGATACATGGGAAAATTCATATTTAATTCTACAAACTGCAATCCCAGTTC
>CAZUZZ010000094.1:3002-6565 GCA_964625055.1 uncultured Bacteroides sp.
TACTGAGCGAATACAATATATCCTGTCAGCAGGATTTTTGATTGTATTATACTATAAAAAAGGAGTGATTACTATGTTAAGACCTGCATTATTCAACAACCGCAGCTACAAACCCGCATTCTTTGAGGATTCCTTCGACAGAATGTTTGACGATGCTTTCAAAAACTTCTGGGGCAACAATGAACTGGCTACCTTTGATGCTTTTAAGACCGATGTGATCGATCAGGGTGATAACTATCTCTTACAGGCGGAACTCCCCGGCTTCGATAAATCCGATATCAACATCGACCTGAAGGACAATCTGCTGACGATTTCTGCCTCCCACAAGGAGGAGAAAAACGAGGAGGATACAAACAAATACATTCGCAAAGAGCGGTACTACAGTTCCTACTCCCGGAGCTTCCGCGTTAGTGATGTGGAACCCGGCGACATCGACGCCTCCTATAACAACGGTATTCTGGAAGTAAAATTCCCGAAAAAGGAGCTGACCGCAAAGGAAGAAGCAGCGCGGATTGAAGTAAAATAACCGGTCGAGTGCCGACGCACATCATAAATATTGGGTCAGGCACTGTGCCTGACCCAACTTTTTGCTGTCTATTCCACTTCCCGCACCAGTTCTAAAAATTCTGCTCTGTACTCATCTCTTAAGTCTAATCCCCGCACGGTCTCTTTCACGTGCTGCAATGAAGCGTCCTCCGGATAAGCGCTGTGGGATGCTAACAGCCCAAACTCTGCGACCGCTGATGCAAAGATAAAATCTTCCGTAGGATCAGTCCGATAGCACTCATAACCGACCGGATATTCCAATAAGCTGCTCACATTCCCGGCAGGTTTCTTATAGCGAAGGCTGATGGTCAGCCACTCTTTATAGCAAGCCGACGAATCTTTTTTGTTATTGTTCTTTCTGCGGTATTCGTCCTGATATTTCAGATCCCGGATTTCTTTCTCTGTATAGGATCCGCCCAAGGGCTCGCACAATACGATCTCGTAGAGGGCTGTCACGGTATGCCCGGCGCCGATCTCTCCGCCGTCCTTCGCATCATTGTTAAAATCTTCCTTCGCCAGCGCTCTGTTCTCATATCCAAGAAGCCGGTAACCCTCCACCACATCGGGATTGAATTCCACCTGGAACTTCACATCCTTGCAGACGGTAAGGAGCGTCGCCGTCATCTCCTCCCCCAGCACCTTATTGGCTTCCCGCAAACAGTCTATGTAAGCGTAGTTGCCGTTTCCCTTATCTGCCAGCGTCTCCATCTTATTGTCCTTGATATTGTCTGTTCCAAAGCCCAGCACCGACAGGAAGATCCCGGATTCCTTCTTCTCTGTGATCAACTCCTCCAATTCTTCCTCGGTAGTCATGCCGATGTTCAGATCGCCGTCCGTCGCCAGAATGATGCGGTTGTTGCCGCCTTTGATAAAATTCTCCTCCGCCAGTGCATATGCGGTTTCAATTCCCCTGCTGCCATAGGTGCCGCCGCCCGCTTCCAGCCCGGCCAGAGCTTTTTTAATCTTTTTCTTTTCATTGCCATGCGCTCCACGCAGCACGATCTTATCCTCCGCCGCATAGGTCACGATAGAAACTCTGTCCTTCTCCGAAAGATTGTCTGTCAGCTGTGCAAAAGACTCCTGCAAAAGCGGCAGCTTATCAGAATCAGCCATAGAACCGGATACATCTAACAAAAATACCAGATTCGATGCCGGGGCATGGCTATAATCAATATCCTCTGTCTTTAATCCGATCATCAAAAGCTCCGCATCTTCATTCCAGGGGCAACGACTAATCTGTGTCGTCACTCCAAAAGGCTCCATGCCCTTCGGATCATCATAGTCGTAAGAGAAATAATTGAGCATCTCCTCAATTCTGACCGCGCCCTCAGGCAGACTGTCCAGATCATATCCCTCACGGATCAACCGCCGCAGATTACTATAGGAGGCTGTGTCTACATCCGCTGAAAAAGTCGAGAGGGGCTGTGCCATCACGGAAGAAAAGCCCTTCTCCTCCCACTTGCTGTACTCCTCATTTCCGTCATAATACCCGATCTCGTCGTCAAAATCATAGCAGGATCCCAGATAGCCTTCTTCCTTATCGGCATATAAATCTGTCGGGGACATCCGCTTACTCTCCTCTATAATTCCCCCACTTTTAGAATATTCTTTCTGCGGGCTATTCTCCACATCCGCATATGGAGCCATATCATCCGCCATCGCGCCGGCTTCACTTTCCATATCTACCGCACTTTCCGCTTCGGCCGGTGCCCCCGCAGCCGCTCCACTTTCTGACGCGTCTGTCATATCCGGTATATATCCTGTGCCCGAAGGCATTTCCCCGTTCACTTCAGGTGCGGTTTCCGGCATTTCCTCCCAAACATATTCCTCTTTGGCAGGCGCGCTATCTGTCCCACCGCATCCCGTCAAAAACAGAATCCCCGCCATACCTAATACTGTCGTTCTCTTTCCCCACTTTTTCATCCCTTTTTCCTCCATTTTCAAGTATTCTTCCCGGATATTCCTCCCTGAGAGACGCTTCGTTTCTCCGCTGTTTTGTCTCTCTACTCTTAATACCTCTCTTGGAAGAAAAAGGTTGCAAAAAATATTTATTTTTCTTTCAAATATTTTTTATATGCCGCTTCTAAAAATTCTTCCACATCTTCCATCTCTCCGCGGAACAAATACCCCGCTCCATTCTCTGTCTCCACATACGCCACCCAGCCGGCTTTCTCTTTTCTGACCATAAAGGTCTCTTCCTCATAGACATATGTTTTCGTGTCGGGCAGATCACAGAACGCAGGTTTTTTCTCTACTTTCTCCATAATGACACTGTCCTTGCCTGCTGCCATATCGGCAAGGCTATCCTCCATAGCCGTCTCTTGATTCTGTTTTGCTTCTTCCCTCGCAGCATTGGACTCCTTCGCTCCGGATGTATCCTCCGCCTCGCTCATGGCCTTCTGCGTCTCATTAACGGATGCCACCCTGTCCTCTGCGGGCGCTTCCGCAGCTGCACTTTCTGTCTCCACAGCCCCCGCTGCCGGCTCCATGTCTGTACCTTCCTCTTCTGCCGCCTCAGCCGCCGACTCCATCGGCATTGCTGCATCTGCCGTCTCTTCTGCAAACCCAGCATCGAATTCTGCAGATTCCTCATATACCGCCCCACTATAAGATGTATCCGCCGCCGGCGCCATATCTCCGGACTTCAGTCCCCGCATGGTCAGGGACACGGACACCAGTATCAAAAGAGCCGCCGCTGCCGTCAACGGGTATGTCCATTTACGGAGCGAAGATGTTTTTCCATACTTCGCATAATCCGCATATGTCACTCTCGACCCAGACATTTCCGGCTGGCGCATTCCCGGCTGTACCGTACGCTCTCTCTTAATCCGCTCTTCTTCCACGCGCACTGCCGCCTTGGTTCTCTCGATCAAATCTATTGGCGCGTGTACCTGTGCAGTTTCTTCTCTGTATTGCTCTCTATATTGTTCCATAATTGCTCCTGTTTCCTATCTATATATTGTCGGTCTATCCCGTTTCCTCCCGCAGCAGCTCTTTTAACATCTCTCTTGCCCGAT
>CAZUZZ010000095.1:0-6528 GCA_964625055.1 uncultured Bacteroides sp.
AAAATAAATCGGAAGGGCATCGAAAACCATCTGAAAACGTGGCGCCATATAATCGTAGAGCCATGTGTAGCCGGCGTCTTTCTGCCAGGCATCCAGAGTGGAAGAGAAGAAACCATAGCGGCAATGATAATCGTAACCGAAGGGTTCGGCGAGCTGTGCTAATTTTGAACATTTCTGACATTTATCCATGCAATTGATCCGGCAGATGATCTTTTTCCTGCGGACACAGGAAAAGATCATGCCGAAAAGAGCGAACAGTAACAAAATAAACAGGGCGTAATACATAATCTGTAACCTATCATTTTATGTGGTTTTACTCTATTTTATGCATGGAAATTCCTTTCCGTTCTAAAATTTAAGGATTAACAAGAGAGAAATATTATGTTAGAATAATCCTAAGACTGAGGAAAGGGCGTGGTTACGGCGATGGGTCAGGATAAATATGTGGCGTACGTGTCTACCTACACGACGGCAAAAGAGGATAATTACGGCATCAAGATCTATGATGTGGATCTGAAAAACGGAAGAATGACGGAGAAAAATCAGGTGGAGATCACAAACTCTTCCTATATCACGATCTCCCACAATGAGAAGTATCTCTATTCGATCACGGATTTCGGAGTGGAGGCGTATAAGATCCTGCCGGGCGGTGATCTGGAGGTCATAAATCAGGGAACGATCAACGGTATGCGCGGCTGTTATCTTTCTACAGACTATGAGGATAAGCTGCTCTTTGTGGGTGGTTACCATGACGGTAAGATCACGGTGCTTCGTCTGCGGGAGGACGGCGGCGTCGGGGAGATCACTGACGAGGTGTACCATAAGGGTCTGGGCAGTATCGCGGAGCGCAATTTCAGACCCCATGTCAACTGCGTGAAGATGACCAGAGACAATCATTATCTGTGTGCCGCTGATCTGGGATTGGATCATGTGAACGTGTATCGCGTGGATCACGAAAGCGGGAAATTAAAACCCATTGATATGATCCGGAGCGAGCAGGAGTCGGCACCCCGTCACATGAAATTTTCCAAGGACGGCAGCATTTTATATATTGTCCATGAATTGAAAAATTATATTGATGTCTATACTTATAAGGAAGTCAATGGGGTTCCGGAGTTTGATAAGATACAGACGATCTCTACGCTGAACGATTACCATGCAGGCGGATCTGCAGCCAGCGCTTTGAATATTTCAGAGGATTTTAAATATCTGACCAGCTCCAATGCGGGGGATAACAGCGCGGTTATTTATAAGATAGATCAGAAGACGGGAATGCTTGAAAAGGTACTCTGTTTGCCTATCAGCGGCGATTATCCCAAGGATGCGGCGCTCTTCCCGGACAATAAACATCTGGTGTCCTTAAACCATGAGACGAACACGATGACCTTTTTTAATGTGGATCTCAAGAACGGTCTCTTGGTGATGAACGGTAAGGAGATCAAGGTAGACCAGCCGAACTGTATTATTTTCCATAAGCTTGCACAGTAGAATGAGGCGAAAACTTTTGCGTCGGACGGCATAGAGGCGAATCCTTCTGCATATACATTTACCAGTATAGGCAGGAGGATTTTTTATGGATATCTTACAGAGTAATACATACGACCTCTATAAAGACATACAGCACAGAACGGGAGGAGAAATCTACCTGGGCGTGGTGGGGCCTGTCAGGACGGGAAAATCTACCTTTATCAAACGGTTTATGAATCTGCTGGTGCTTCCTTATATGGAGGATGAGCATGAGAAGGAACGGGCACAGGATGAGATGCCCCAGAGTGCGGGTGGTAAGACCATCACCACCACAGAGCCGAAATTTATCCCCAAGGAGGCGGCTCATGTAAAACTGGGCGCGGATATCGAGGTGAAAGTGCGGTTGATCGACTGCGTGGGCTATATGGTGGAGGGCGCCACGGGACACATGGAGAAAGAGGAAGAGCGCATGGTCAAGACCCCCTGGTCTGTGGAGGAGATACCCTTCACAAAGGCGGCGGAGATCGGCACGAGAAAGGTGATCCGGGATCATTCCACGATCGGTATCGTGGTGACCTGCGACGGTTCCTTCGGAGAGCTTTCCAGAGAAAGCTTTTTAGAGGCGGAGGAGCGCACTATCAAAGAATTGCAGGCACTGGGCAAGCCTTATGTGGTGCTTTTAAATTCGGAGAAGCCCTATGCGGAGGAGACCAGAGCGCTTGCTGATGAGATTAGTGAGAAGTATCAGGTCACGGTCATGCCCATAAACTGTGAGCAGTTAAAGAAAGAAGATATTAACCATATCATGGAGAATATTCTCTATGAGTTCCCGCTCACCATGATCGAGTTTTATATGCCCAAGTGGGTGGAGATGCTTCCCTGTGATCACAAGATGAAGAAGGATATCATTTCGCAGCTGAAGCTTTTGATGGGCAATCTGAATCATATCCGGGATATCACAACGGACCGGTTCCTGGTGGAAAGCGAGTATGTCAAGAAGTGTAAGCTGGACGGTGTGGATATGTCTGACGGCAGTGTGCGGATCGTACTGGATGTGGACGATGCTTATTATTATGAGATGCTGAGCGAGCTGGTGGGAGAATCCATCGGCAGCGAATATCAGCTTTTGGCGACGCTGCGCGAGATGGCGAAGATGAAGCGGGAGTATGTGAAGGTATTGCACGCTCTGGAAGCTGTGCGGTACAAAGGCTACGGCGTGGTGATGCCTGACAGACAGGAGATCGTTCTGGAGACGCCGGAGCTCATCAAGCAGGGCAATAAGTTTGGCGTCAAGATCAAGGCAGAAAGTCCCAGCATCCATATGATAAAAGCCAGTATCGAGACAGAGATATCACCTATCGTAGGAACAGAAGAGCAGGCCAAGGACCTGATCCAGTACATCTCTGATAGCACCAGCGAGGAGGGCATCTGGGAGACGAATATTTTCGGCAAGACGGTGGAGCAGCTGGTCAACGACGGTATTACCGGTAAGATCTCCATGATCAATGAGGAGAGCCAGGTGAAGCTTCAGGAGACCATGCAGAAGATCGTGAATGACAGTAATGGCGGAATGGTGTGTATCATCATCTAAGAGCACGATTTTGCAAATTGGTATGCGCCGAACTGTTTATGATTGCGAAGAGTTTCATTCTATGATAATTTAGAAAATGATATGTTTGTTATGAGATACAGATAGGAGTGAACACGAAAGATGCAGGAACGTACGAGAAGAATATGGATGACAATATGCGGTGTATTGATTTGCGGGTTCAGCGTCGGAATGTTTAATTTCTCGGCGCTGGGCCTAGATCCGTTTCAGGTTTTTGTACATGGAATCTTTTATATTCTACCGGAGGGTGCGCCGGGTTTCGGCACTGTGTATGCGGTGTTGAATCTGATTCTGCTTGTTGCGATCTTTCTGGCGGACAGAAAGAAGATTGGGCTGGGAACGCTGATCAATATTTTCCTGCTGGGCTATGTGGCGGAGTATTCCTCCTTGCTCTTTGAGAAGCTGATACAGAATCCGTCCCTGCCTGTCAGGTTTCTTTTTCTTCTGCTTGGCATCATTATCATGTGTTTTTCTTCTGCGCTCTATTTTACGGCGGACATGGGAGTCTCCGCCTACGATGCGGTTTCTCTGATCCTCTCCGAAAAGAGACAATGGAAGTTTCAGATCTGCAGAGTATCCTCGGATCTGTTCTGTACCGTGGTGGGTTTTGCTTTCGGTGCGACAGTAGGAATCGGTACTGTGGTGACGGCATTTTTCATGGGACCATTGATTGCCTTTTTTAATCGGACGGTGGCGGAACCATTGCGGTATGGAAGGGCGAAAGGTTAGGTTTGTCTGGCAGTGGGAAGCGTGCCGGAGGGAAAGTCCGAATCCTCCAGAAACGCCTGAATATAGGGCAGCGCCGCCCCAATCGCGATATTGTGCAGGGGCATTTTGCTGATCCGAAGGAAATCGGGTTCCTCCGCGAAGGGTGTCATCTGCTGGATCTGTTCGTGGAGGAAGGCAAGGTCTTCTTCGCATAAGTATTGGGCAATATATCCCCCGAGAACAAAATCTGTATCGTAGACCAGATGGAGCATATTGACGGCCTTTGCCAGGTCTGAGAGAAAGTCATACCAGCGCTTTTGGCAGGAGGGGTCATTTTGGCGCACCCTGTCAAAAAAGGATTCAGCGGTTTCCTGCTCAGTGAGAAGCGCTGTCAGTGACAACAGTGTTTCCATACATCCGACCTTTCCGCAATAGCACTGTGCACCGTTGGGGTTCATCTGAATGTGTTCAATGGTGGAATTATGGCCGTGCTTTCCGCTTACTATGGCACCCTTTGAGATGATGGCAGCGCCCAGATGTCTGCTGAGTGACAGATAGAAAGCGTCTGTAAGCTCGGGAGATACCCACATTTCCGAAATAGCCGCACTGTCCGCATCATGGATAAAGGTGCATCGGCAGGGGAGATGCTTGGAAAATTCAGTGATCGAAAGCCCGGTGCAGGACAGAACTTCGCCGTATAATATGGTTTGTTTATCCGGCGTCACCAGTCCCTGTATGGCAAAGCCTATGCCGAGGATCTTCTCATCTTCGGCAGAAAGCGAATTCTTAAATTCTATGATCTTATCACAGATTTTCTTATAATATGCTTCCTTGCGTTCAAAAACGATTTCGTCTATTCGGCAGTCGATCATATCACCGTACAGATTGACTGCGATCATTTTCATTTCTTTTTCTAAAATTTCTACTCCTATGCTGATACGATAATCAGGAACGATAGAATAAGCGGCAGCTTTTCTGCCCACAAATTCCGTATCGATCAACCCATCTTTCCGAATCAGACCATCCTCTTCCATGGCTGTCAGATTTGCAGCGACAGTGGGGCGGCTCAGGTGGAGGCTGTAGGATATGTCCTGCTGGGAAACCTTTTTGTTTTTATAAATGAAGTGATAGATGATACTGCGATTATTTTGTTTGATCTGATTAGGCGTGATGCTCTTTTTCATAATTTTGGCCCTCATTTTGCAAATTCATTTTACAAAATATTATTATAGCATATTTCTGATGCGAGAATCCATTGTATATTTTGTATAGTTTTAAAATGAAAAAAATGTATAGGATTACATATTGAATAGTTTTTTATCATAGTATATTATGTAATTACAATTTGATAAATGAATTTACAAAATAAATTTAAAGAAAGGAGAACATCATGGGAATTATTGAGAAAATGAGATTGGACGGCAAGAAGGGATTTGTGACAGGAGCGGCGAGAGGTATTGGCAAATGTACGGCGACGGCGTTTGCAGAGGCCGGTGCAGATGTGGCGATCGTGGATCTGGATTATGAGGAGGCCAAGAAGACAGCCGCCGAAATGGCAGAGCAGACAGGCAGGAAAGTGATCGCGATCAAGACAGACTGCACGGACAAAGTGCAGGTTGATGCGATGGTTGCACAGGTGGTAGAGGAATTGGGAGGACTCGATTTCTGCCACAACAATGCGGGCATCTGCATTAACGCTCCGGCGGAGGAGATGACCTATGAGCAGTGGAGCAAGGTGATCAATATCAATCTGAACGGCGTATTCCTCACCGACATTGCGGCAGGAAAATATATGCTGGAGCATGGCGGCGGTTCCATTATCAACACGGCTTCCATGTCGGCACATATCGTCAATGTTCCACAGCCCCAGTGCGCTTATAACGCGTCAAAGGCCGCTGTGATACAGCTCACCAAATCTCTGGCGATTGAGTGGGCGAAGAGAGGCGTTCGTGTTAACAGCATCAGCCCCGGCTACATCGGGACAGAGCTTACTCTGAATTCCCCGACATTGATTCCGCTGATCGAAAAATGGAATGAGATGGCGCCTCTGGGGAGAATGGGAAAGCCCGAGGAATTGGAGTCCATCTGCGTTTATCTGGCAGGCGACACGAGCACATTCACAACGGGGTCTGATTTCATTATCGACGGTGCATTCACTTGTTTCTAAACTGAATAATTTTATTGCTGGACAAATAAGATCAATTCGGCATCTGTAAGAAACTTTACAGATGCCGTAATTTAAAAGGAAGGAAGAACGATATGGGGAAATGGGGAAAACGTATAGGATATGGAATTGGGGATCTGGGCTGTAATCTGGTTTTCAGTACCATGGCATCTTATCTGATGGTTTTTTATACAGACGTATTTGGTATCACGGCGACGGCAGCCGGAACGATGATGCTGGTGACAAAATTTATTTATGCATTCACGGATACGGGCATGGGCCTGATCGTGGACAGAACGCACACAAAATGGGGACAGGGACGGCATTATTTCCTGATCGGAGCAGTGCCCTTTGCTGTCTTTACTTTTATGACATTCTATATTCCGAATTTGGGGAGTACGGGAAAACTCGTGTGGGCCTATGTGACTTACTGTCTGCTGTGCACTGCCTACACAGTAGTGAATATACCACTCAATACGATCGTGCCAAGACTTACCTCTGACATCCATGAGAGAGATATTCTTGTGTCTACAAGAATGGTGTGCGCGATGATCGGAACGGCTATTGTCATGTCGATCAC
>CAZUZZ010000096.1:0-6516 GCA_964625055.1 uncultured Bacteroides sp.
GAGAAGAACGAAAAGCTCTTTGCTCAGGCGATCGAGGCGGCTAAGAATGCGGATGCAGTGATTTTTGTAGGTGGGCTGAACCATGAGCTTGATGTGGAGGGATTCGATCGGCCCGATATGAAGCTTCCCTACGAGCAGGATCTTTTGATCGAAGCGCTTTTACAGGTCAGAAAGGATATCGTTCTCACTTTTGTGGGAGGTTCCCCGGTAGAGATGCCTTGGCGGGAACAGGCAAAGGCCATTTTGTGGAGCTATTATGCAGGCATGGAAACAGGCAATGCCTTTGCGAAAATTATTTTTGGTGAGGTGAATCCTTCCGGTAAGCTGGCGGAAACATTTCCGGCAAGGTACGAGGATTGCATCACCGCGAAAAGCGGACAGTTCGGCGTATGGGGTAAGATCACGCTGGAGGAGGGGCCGTATTTCGGCTACCGTCACTTTGACAGACAGCATATCGCGCCGGCCTTCTGCTTTGGTCATGGGCTGTCCTATACGGAATATGAATACAGCGGCCTTACCATGAAGAAGGAGAAAGGCAGAGATATTAAATTGACTTTCTCGGTCAAAAATATAGGAAAATGTGCGGGAGCCGAGACTGTACAAGTATATATTGCACCAATCTCGGCTCGGACAACACGGCCGGATAAGGAGCTAAAGGCTTTTGCCAAGGTGGAGCTGGGTGCGGGAAAATCAAAAAAGGTCAGTCTGACTTTAAAGCAGGAGGATTTCGCCTATTTTGATGAATCCCTGCATAAGTTTGTCACAGATGCGGGCGATTATGAGATTCTGGTAGGCGCATCCTGTGAGGATATCAGACTGCGGGGTATTGCAACGCTTTCTTAAATGAAAAAGTAAATTTTATATGGAATAGCGAATAGGTTTTCATCCCGATGTGCATATTAGGGGCAAGACATTTCACTTGTCTATCATGCAGGAAAGGGATGAAAAAGATGGATTATAATACGTTACCGATCGGTCTGGGTCTGGCATTTGCCAATAATCGTTTAGCCATGGATCGTTTCGTGGATATGACAGATGAGGAGAAGGAGGAGTTCGTGGAGAGGAGCCGCGGCGCCATGTCTGAAAGAGATATGGATCAGCTTGTCGCGTCTCTTGTCAAGGAGGACGAGAAGCCGGATCTTCATCTGGAGGATGTCAACCAGATTTTTAAGGGACCCAGTATTGGATAGATTGCGGTCAAGGAGATTCCCATGCAGATACAGTTGCCCGATAAAGTGCATAAGATCATAGAGACGCTGGAGGCAGCAGGCTATGAGGCATACGCAGTGGGCGGCTGTGTCCGGGATTCTATTCTGGGCAGAAAGCCTGACGATTGGGATATCACCACCTCTGCGAAGCCCGAGGAGATTAAGCGGCTCTTTCCGAGAACAGTAGATACCGGCATAAAGCACGGGACTGTGACAGTCCTTTTGGAAAAAGAGGGCTTTGAGGTGACGACCTACCGCATTGACGGTGTTTATGAGGACAGCCGGCATCCCAGCGAGGTAACTTTTACGGTAAATTTAAAAGAAGATCTGCGGCGGCGCGATTTTACCATCAATGCCATGGCTTATAATGAGAGAAGCGGCCTGGTGGATATTTACGGCGGTTTGCAGGATATAGAGGATCGACAGATCCGCTGTGTGGGGAACGCCGAGGAACGATTTGAGGAGGACGCTTTGCGGATTCTGAGGGCGGTGCGTTTTTCTGCTCAGCTTGGTTATCAGATCCATGAGGATACCCAAAGGGCGATCAAAAAGATGGCCCCCAATCTGCAAAAGATCAGCGCGGAGCGGATTCAGGTGGAATTGGTGAAGCTGGTGGTCTCGCCCCATCCGGATTATCTGCGGACAGCTTATGAACTGGGTATCACAGCGCAGATCCTGCCGGAGTTTGATCTGTGTATGGAGACGCCGCAGAGGCATCGGCATCATTGTTATGATGTGGGCGAGCATATTTTACATTCTATGCTTGGGGTAGAGCCGGACAAGATACTGCGGCTGGGTATGCTTTTTCACGATATCGGGAAACCCCAGACATTGACTGTCGATGCGGATGGGACGACTCACAATAAAAAGCATCCTTTTGAGGGAGAGAAGATTACTCGTAAGGTGCTGCGGCGATTAAAGTTCGACAACGATACCACTGATAAGGTGACGAAGCTGGTTCTTTATCACGATTATGATATTGCTCCCACAGAGGCGGGAGTCAGGCGCGCCATTCATCGGATAGGGGAAGATATTTTTGCTATGATCTTTGCCGTGCGGCGGGCGGATATCGGAGCTCAGAGTGATTATATGCGGGAAGAAAAGCTGCAAAAGGTGGACTACATAGAAAAACTGTATCATAAGATACAGGAACGTAAAGATGCAGTCAGTCTGAAGGATCTGGCGATTACAGGAAGCGATCTGATCGCGGAAGGTATGACGCCGGGCAGACAGATTGGGGAGACGCTTGCTGCGCTCTTAGATCGGGTGCTGGATGACCCGGATTTGAATAAGAAAGAGATTTTGCTAAAGATCTACAAAGAAGTGTAATGAAAATCCCCTGGTGTTCATAAGATGTAACAGTCAGAGTCAGGCAGGGGGTATTTTTGTGAACGACAGAGCTGTCAGTTTATTGGAGCATTATGAGATAGAGGTGCACCGCACATGGAAGGGACGCGGATCCATCCTGTGTGATTCGGACCGCGGGCTGCTTATTTTGAAGGAATATGGCGGTCCGGCGGAGAAAATTGGCTTTCAGGCATATCTGTTACAGCATATTCAGGCAAGCGGCGCTTTGCGGGCAGAGTCCATTTTACGAACCAGGGAGGACGAATTACTCGTCCGCGACCAGGATGGGACGGCCTATATCGTAAAGACATATTGTGAAGGCAGGGAGTGCGATCACCGCAGTGCACAGGAATGCGGCCGTGCAGTGGAGACACTGGCGCTTCTGCATGATGTCTGTGATCTTTCCGGTTGTGAGGCTCTGGAAGGACAGCCCGTTTTTTGCGTGGAAAAAGAGTATGAGAAGCATAACCGTGAGCTGAAAAAGGTGCGGAAATTTCTGCGGGAAAAAAGCCAAAAAACCGATTTTGAGATTTATTTGATGAAACATTATGACTATTTTATGGATATTGCCTTGCAAATTACAAGGGAATTGGGTTATTATGCCTATGGGGATGATTCTTATTCGTTTCCTATTGTATGTCACGGCGACTACCAGTATCATAATATCATACAGACGGAGGAGGGCAGTGTCCTGATCAATTTTGAGAAATGTGTCAGAGACTACCCGATCAGAGATCTGTATCTGTTTATGCGTAAGCTTTTGGAAAAAAATAACTGGTCGCAGGCGCTTGGTGATATGCTGCTTACGAGTTATAATAAGGTAAGGCCCTTAGATGAACGGGGCTGCAGACAACTGTATTTTCGGTTTGCCTATCCGGAGAAGTTCTGGAAGATCGTGAACTTCTATTATAATAACGGTAAGGCCTGGATTCCCGGACGAAATATGGAGAAACTGGAAAAATTGTTTGCCCAGGAGAGGGAGAAACAGCTCTTTTTAAAGAGTGCGTTCCCATCCTGCGGATCATTTTAAAATGGAAAAAGGACTCACGTACCGAAGCAGAAAGACTTCGGATTGGAGGAAAGAATGATGAGGATGCACAGAAGAGCTGTAAGCGCAGCGGCTGTATGGATGATGATGACACTTGTTTTGACCGGCTGCACTTCGGAGGCCAGCAATATAGGCATCGCCAAAGATAAGAATGGGAATGCGGTGGATACCGGTTTTACGGTTTCCACTGTGGGTAGTTATGACTCTGCGGATACGGCCGTGGTTCTGTCTACCGATCTGACAAATAAGGCGGTATCTCTGGTCAATATGGATACGGGTAAGCAGTACACCCTTTATTATGACGGGACTACCTATGTAAAAGATAAGTATGACGGACCTATGACGATCTCCCAGATCAAAGCCGGAGATGTGGTGGACGTGACTTTCTTAAAGGGCAAGAAGAAGCTTGCCAGCATCAAGCGTTCCCCGGAAGCCTGGATATTTGATGATCTGGATAACTATGATCTGGCAGGTGCCAACAGGACAGCCAGTATCGGATCGCTTACCTATGCTCTGCCGGATGAGGCTGTGGTCTTGTCAGAAGGTCGTCGTGTGGAGAAGGAAGAGGTGATGGCACAGGATGTGGTCACCATTTCCGGTATCGATCATAAAATCTACAGCGTTAAGGTGGACAAGGGGCATGGATATCTGCGGCTGAAAAATGACCAGCCTCTTCTGGGTGGCTGGATCGAAGTGGGCAACAGCGTGATCCGTCAGATCACGGAGGATATGCTTCTGGTGGTGCCGGAGGGAAGCTATCAGGTGGTGCTTTCCAACAATGGGGTTGGCTGTGTGAAGGAGATCACAGTAGAGCGCAATAAAGAAGTCGTGCTGGACGTTGGTGATGTGGAGATCGCGGAGGATAAGACAGGAACGATCCTCTTTAACGTGACTCCTGAGAGCGCCAAGGTCAGTGTGGATGGAAAGCCTGTGGATACCAGCAGAGCGGTGGAGATGCGTTACGGGATCCATCAGGTGCAGGTGGAGGCCAGCGGCTATGATACCCTGACTAAATATATTCAGGTGGGATCGGAGTATGCCACGATTTCTTTCAAATTAGAAGAATCCCGCAAAACGGATGATAAGGATTCTGTCAGCGGAAATACCACGGAGCGGATTCCCTGGCAGGATACGCTCGCCTCTGTCAATAAAGACAGCGTCAGCGATAATACACTTTCTACACTCAGTGAAAATGCATTGGGTACCTCGAATACTTATAAAGTATATATTGACTCGCCAAAAGGAGTAGAGGTGTATCTGGACGGCAACTATATCGGGCTGGCGCCCGTAAGATTTACAAAGAGTGCGGGTACTCATCAGATCACCTTGCGCAAGAGCGGATATAAGACTAAGAGTTATACCATTTATCTGGAAAATGATAAAAGAGATGAGACTTTTTCCTTCTCTGACCTGGAAAAGGAAAGTACTTTAAGCAATACGGATGATGATAAAAACTCCTCGACCAGTTCTAATTCTAAGGCAATAGTAAGCTTTTCTATTGTAACTGATGATGGCGAGGATGTTGAAATTATCGAAGCGACTCTGAATGGAGAGGTTATAACAGAAAAAATTAATGAGAAGATGGAGTTGGATGATGGTTCCTATACCATACGTATAAAAGCAAATGGATATAAAGATTTTGAACGAGACTTTGATGTAGATAAAAGATCAGAAAAAGAAGTTACTATTGAGTGTGATTTAGGCGAAAAAATAACGGAACCGACAGAACCGACAGAACCGACTAATCCAACCGAACCAACTGATCCAGATGACAACAACAGTAACGGCAATACCAGTGACGGTAATACCGACAATACCGATGGCGATAATACCGGCGATGGCAATGAATCTAGCGATATTGACGGTGATACAGAACCAGATGATGGTAATTCAGAAGGTCTAGAAACACAGACATTTTCAATAAACCAAAATGCCCATCCGATTCGAGACTTTTTTTCTTCGCTATTTAAGTAGTAAAATGATACATAATAACAATCGGCGCCCTTATCTCAAGGGCGCCGTATCATAATAAAAAATAGATTCCATACAATGTGGAAGGAGCTGAAAATGACAGATAAACAATATACCTACGAGGAATTTCTCGAAATCATAGCCACCCTGCGCAGCGAGAACGGCTGCCCTTGGGATAAAGTGCAGACCCACGAAAGCCTGAAACCCTGTATGATGGAAGAAGCCGCGGAGCTGCTTGCCGCCATCCGCATTTATGATAAGACCGGTAATCCCGAAAATATGATAGAGGAACTGGGCGACGTTCTTTTGCAGGTAGTCATGCACGCCCAGATCGCATCTGAGGAGGGGCTTTTCACCATGGAGGACGTGGTGAACGAGGTCAGCCGTAAAATGGTGCGCCGTCACCCCCATGTCTTTGGCACGGGAAATGCGGATACTCCCGACGAGGTATTAGTAAACTGGGAAGAGATCAAAAAGGAAGAGAAAAAAGAAAAAGACTGGATCGAGTCTCCGCTGCGGGAAATTCCTCAGGAGCTCCCATCACTGACCAGAGCGGTCAAAGTTCTGAAAAAGATAGACAAGCTATACGAAAAGGGGAATACCTATGAACAGGATGTAACGGAAATCTGTAAACTGGCGGACGCTTTGAAGAGATGTGATCCGCAGAAAGACAACGAGCAGCTAGAGGAGATTCTCTCCAATCTGCTCATGCAGATCAGCGATGTGGCCAGGATTACAAAAATCCCTCAGGAACAGGCTTTGGCCGACAAAATAGACGATTTAATCGAAAAATATGAATGAACTTTCTGACAATTGGGAAAGATAGTACAGATATCTTATTTACATAACTAAAGAAATCCTAAAAAAGCCGAAAAATGCCGTAAAAATGGCATTTTTTGCTTGACAAGCAGGGTAAAAGCAGATATAAATATGTATAGGCAG